>CALLBD010000001.1 GCA_938001915.1 uncultured Caulobacterales bacterium
GCGATATAATCTCCTGTTTTGGACAGGGCCGCAGAGGGGCAAAAGGGAATGGGTAGCGTCCGGAAAAGCGCTAGCTCCGCCGCGAACCTGTCAGGGCATTGATAATGCGAAACAGGTTCGCGCCACACCGTTCCGCTGCGGTCCGTTGTTTGATTGTCAATATGCCCCAAAATCCGCGCCACCACATCTTGATCTGACATAAATCCTGACATTCAAACTCTCTATGCTGTGCAAAGTCTATCCTCGGACTAACACGTTACCCGCGCTAAATCTCAGAAAAAACTTCCTGTCTGGCGGGAATCTTGTGGCGATTGGGGGTAAGACGCCTATCTTTTACACACTCTGACTTCACTTTAGATGACAGACAGTTGATTTAAACTCGGCAAACCATAACGCTAGGGGAAGAGGTAGTATCAGAGCCGCGATAGCTCAAAACCGAGAGACATATGTTCACAAGACTAACAAAAGTTCTAGCCTGCGGCCTCGCAGTCACCCTTGCAGCCTGTTCCGCGCCGCAGGAAAGCGTCAATATCTCAGGCTCCTCTACGGTTTTGCCTGTCATCTCCAAAGCCGCTCAAGCCTATAGTGATGAAACGGGCAAACGCGTAATTGTAAACTCGGGCGGCTCAGGTGTGGGCTTTAACCAACTCGCGGAAGGGAAAACCGATATTGGTATGATGTCGCGAGATATGACTCCTGAAGAAATCAGCCAATATCCCGCGCATGAATTCTCCGCTGTCCCCATCGGCGTCGACGCCGTTGTGCCTGTTGTCTCCTCCGAAATTTATGAGGCGGGCGTGACGGCGCTGACTCTCCCGCAAATTGCCTCTATCTATCGCGGCGAGATTCAAAATTGGTCTGAGGTGGGCGGCCCTGACAGAGATATTCTTGTCATCGATAAAGAAGCCAGCCGCGGCACGCGTCATATTTTCATGAAAGTCGTAATGGGCGATGCCAAAGCTCAAGCCCCTGGTGCCGACCTAGTTTTAGGCGCAAATAACGAAGAACAAACCGCCATGGCGCAAAGCGACTCCGCCATTGGAATGATTTCTCTGGCGTGGATAAATGAAGACGTAAAAGGTCTGGGCATTCTGGATGGCGCGCGCGTAACTGAGGCCACGCTTGGCGCGATTGCCTCTGGCAATTATCCCATCGCAAGAGACCTTATTGTCGTTATCAGAGATGACATAAAACCCGAAGCCCAAGCCTTTATTGATTATCTTCTCAGCCCCACCGGCCAAACCTTCGTTGAATCTTCTGGATATATAAAACTCAATCCGTGAGCCAGACCCTTTCGAAATTCTCATGGCCTAAACGCCGCAGCGCCGCGAAGACCGGCAGCTTTATGCAGCGCTATGCATTTCTCTCCGCCATAATATCCTCGGGGCTAATTTTGGTCATCTTGGGAACTTTGGTCATTCACAGCGGCCCTGCCCTCTTTGGCCAAGACTTAGATTTATTTTCTACAACATGGGACCCGAGCCAGTCTCAATACGGTATTATCCCCATGGTGTTTGGCACGCTCTTTGTGATGTGTATTGCCATGGTCCTCGCCCTGCCGCTCGGTATTTTATCGGCGATTTATATCGCCGAGACGCGCTCGGATCGCTTGCGCCGCATCCTGAAATCTTCTCTCGAAGTCTTAGCGGGCATACCGTCAATTATTTATGGATTGATTGGCGTGGCCTATCTTAGCCTTTGGGTGGCGGACGGGTTTGAGCTGCAGACAGGCCGCGTCATTCTGACAGCAGGTCTTCTTTTGGCGCTGATGATTTTACCGACAATTATTACCTTATCGGAAGATGCGATTTCGGGCGTCTCGCGTCAGGTCAGAGAAAATGCAGCCTCGCTCGGCCTGTATAAATATGAGGTCATTAAACATGTCATCTTGCCCATCGCGAGACCCGACATTGCGGGTGCCTCGCTCCTCGCGTTGGGCCGCGCGTTAGGCGAGACGATGGCAGTTATGCTAGTGATTGGCTCCTTGGACCGCCTGCCTTCGCCGCTATTTAATGCCCTATCCTCTAGCCAAACTATCACGTCAAAATTGGGCCGTGAAATTGCCGAGACCCCCTTCGGCTCTACCCATTTCAGTGTATTGGTTTTCATGAGTCTCATTTTGGTAAGCTTCACACTTATTATCACGCTTGCCGCGCAAAAAATGCTCAACCAAGAGGCGCGTCATGTCTAAGCGGGCCGCCATCAACATAATCTATGCTGGCGCTTTGCGCGTGGCGCTCTTGGTGAGTCTCTCCATACTGGCCTTTTTAATTGGGTCCATCAT
This sequence comes from uncultured Caulobacterales bacterium, assembly GCA_938001915.1. GTDB lineage: Bacteria > Pseudomonadota > Alphaproteobacteria > Caulobacterales > Maricaulaceae > Litorimonas. Next base: position 2,285 of record CALLBD010000001.1, read on the forward strand.
TTGGCAAGGCAGCAAGGCGCTATCGTTTGATTTCATTTTCTCCGACGCCCGAGATTTCGGGGCGTCGGGAGGAATTCGCTATCAAATCCTCGGCAGCCTCATTCTTATCGCGGTTTCCGCTTTGCTCGTGCTGCCCCTCGCGCTGGGCACCGCCATTTATCGTAGTGAATATGTTACCTCCGAAAAATTAGGTCGCCGCATTGACCTCGCCATATTTAGCCTAAACGGAATTCCCTCGATCACCTATGGATTGTTCGGTTTGATTATCTTCGTCAATTTATTTGGCATGGGCATTTCCTGGAGTATCGGCTCCATATTGCTGGCCATGATGATATTGCCGACGGTTACAGTTTCTAGCTATCAGGCTATGCGCGCTATCCCTGATAGTTACCGTGAAAACTCTATCGCATTAGGCCTCTCACGGGCCCAAATGGTGCGGCGCGTGATTTTACCGCAAAGCTTACACGGTGTTGTGACAGGTCTGTTAATTGGATTAGCCCGCGCAATCGGCGAAACTGCGCCAATCATGTTTGTCGCAACCGCTTTTTCTGGTGTCACTTGGCCGCGTTCTATTAATGAACCTGTCTCGACCCTGCCCACGCATATCTTAGCGCTTGCACAACAGGCCACAAACCCCGATGCTCTTAGGAACGCCTGGGGGACAAGTTTTAGTTTGATCCTAATTGTCATCCTCCTCAGCACACTTGCCTATGTAGCGCGGCACAAACTTCAACCTGGAAGGCCCCAATAATGCCAAAACCTGATTTGAAATTAGTGCGTCCTTTAGAGGCAGCGCCCGCTATTCGCTTAGAAAATTTTCAAGCCTGGTTTGGCGAAACCTGTGTTGTAAATGCAGGGGCTCTGGAGGTACCCGCTCACAAAATTACCTGTCTCGTGGGCCCATCCGGTAGCGGCAAATCCACACTGTTGAGAAGCCTAAACCGCATAAATGACGATATCTCCGCCTATGCCATGCAAGGCAAAATATTTGTTCAAGGGCAATGTAATCACGCAGGATTTAAGGACATTACCCATTTGCGCTCCAAGGTCGGCATGGTGTTCCAACGCCCTTGCGTCTTTCCCTGCTCTATCAAGGAAAATGTCCTATTTGGCGTGCGGGATAAAACGCTTTCGAAAATTGACCGCGCCGCCCTTGTCGAAGATTGCCTGAAATCGGCCGCGCTGTGGAAAGAAGTCTCGCACCGTTTGGATAGCCCGGCAAGCACCCTGTCTCTTGGTCAGCAGCAACGGCTCTGCATTGCCAGAACCCTGGCCGTAAAACCCGATATTTTACTTTTGGATGAGCCCACCGCCTCTGTCGATCCGGTATCTGCCCGCGCCCTAGAGACCGTCATTCAGGATTTGAAGACCCGCTTCACAATCATCATGGTCACCCATGATATTCGCCAAACTAAGCGCATTGCAGATCATGTTGTCTTTCTATGCGACGGCGAAATTATTGAGACGGGAAGCTGCGGACATATGTTCTCAAAAATCGCTAAGCCGAAAACAAGAACCTATCTCTCTGAAGAATTTTGCGACTGCTAAATCGCGGTCCCCTTTGATTAAGTTCTATTTGTAAAGTCAAAGACGCAGCAGCCATAATGGGATCTGGATTAGCGGAGCTTTATTAGTGTGTCATTGTCAAAGGCGTTGGCATCAGGGGCATTGACGAGGCCCATTTCGCCCGCTGATATCTGTATAGTATGTCTTCCTCAGCCTAGGTAATCATCACCCAATATCAAATAATTGGGATTAAGGCGCATATACTTTTAAAGCGTGGTAGGGGGTGAGGGACTCGAACCCCCGACCAATCCGTTATGAGCGGACGGCTCTAACCAACTGAGCTAACCCCCCGTAACCGCGACGCGGTCAATCAGGCTCCTGCTCTACTAGAGCTAGGAAAGCAGCTTGTGCACATATTTGGACCAATCTGCAAGTCGCGACTCGCGAAGTTCTGCAGAAAGCCCTGGCGTAAATTTGGTCTCTGCTGTCCAATTTCCCGCAACATCTTCAAGACTTTCATACAGGCCCACCCCAAGCCCCGCCAAATAAGCCGCGCCGAGGGCGGTCGTTTCCAGCACCGCTGGCCGTAGAACGGGCATATCCAATATATCGGCGAGGTAGGCGCACATCCAGCTATTGGCCGCCATACCCCCGTCCACACGCAAAGCGGTTGGAGTCACGCCGTCTTTGCTCATGGCTTCAAACAAATCATGAGTTTGATACACGACACTTTCGACTGTCGCGCGGATAAGATGATCACGCCCTGTGCCGCGCGTCATACCAAAAACGGCTCCACGCGCATCAGGCGCCCAATGCGGCGCGCCAAGGCCTGTAAAGGCGGGAATGAGGTAAACCCCGCCCGTATTTTCAAGACTTTCACAAATTGCCTGCGTTTCAGACGCTTTTTCGACCAGTTTCATTTCATCGCGTAGCCATTGCACAGATGCGCCGGCCATAAAGATGGAGCCCTCAAGGGCATAACTCGTTTTCCCGCCCACGCGGTAGCCAACAGTCGTCAGGAGCCTACTTTTAGATAGAACCGCCTCCTCGCCCGTGTTCAGGATAACAAAACATCCCGTGCCATATGTCGATTTTATATCGCCCGGTTTAAAACAGACCTGACCAATAGCCGCGGCTTGTTGGTCCCCTGCCACGCCTGTTATCGGGATGTCTTTCTCTAGAACAGAGCAGGTCCCGAAATCACCGGCGCAATCCAAAACTCGCGGCAAGCCTGAGCGCGGTACATCAAAAAGACCCAGCAATTCTTCGTCCCACGCTTGGCTATGGATATTGAAAAGATTGGTGCGGCTAGCATTCGTCGCGTCGGTGACATGGCGTTTACCTTCCGTCAGACGCCAAATAAGGAAGCTGTCAATCGTTCCGAAACAGAGCTCGCCAGCTTCCGCCCGATGTCTTACGCCGTCAACATTATCTAATATCCAGGCCATTTTCGAGCCAGAGAAATAGGGATCATGCAATAGACCTGTTTTGGCGCGCAAATCTTCGACAGGCATTTTTTCCGCAAGGGTCTGGCAATGCGCGGCCGTGCGGCGGTCTTGCCAGACAATCGCATTATATAGCGGCTTGCCTGTTTCGCGGTCCCAGACAATCGTTGTTTCGCGCTGATTAGTAATGCCAATGGCCGCAGCCTCATGACCCGCCTCAACTGAATAGGCATAAGCCTGTTTAAGCGTGGACAGAACCGTATTCCAAATCGCTTCGGGGTCATGCTCCACCCAGCCATCTTGAGGGTAGATTTGCGGAAACTCCTCCTGCGCAGAAAAGAGAAGTTCGCCTTTGGCGGAAAACACAACCGTCCGAGAAGAGGTTGTGCCTTGGTCAATGGAAAGAATTACAGAGCTCATAACGCCTCCATGCCTTGAAATGCCGCAGGCGGCAATATGGGCTCACGAAATTCTGACAGCGAAAGCCGTAGCGACGCAAAAGAAAACCGTCTAAGGATTCGCTATGGATTATGATCTTCTCATTATTGGCGGCGGGATTAATGGAACCGCAATTGCGCGGGACGCAGCGGGGCGCGGATTATCGGTGCTGCTCTGCGAGCGCGATGACCTTGCCGGCCATACGAGCTCGGCGTCGACCAAGCTCATTCACGGTGGATTGCGCTACTTAGAATATTATGAGTTCAACCTCGTACGCCACGCCCTGAAAGAACGCGAAGTCATGTTGCGGGCCGCGCCGCATATTATATGGCCGATGCGTTTTGTCCTGCCCTATGACAAGGGCCTGCGGCCCGCCTGGATGTTGCGGACAGGCTTATTTCTCTATGATCACATTGGGGGACGGGAAATGCTGCCGGGGTCAAAATCTTTAAAACTCGACGTCGCGCCTCATCTCGGCGTTTTAGAATCGCGCTTTAAAACAGGCTTTGAATATTCAGATTGCTGGGTGGAGGATGCACGGCTTGTTGTGCTTTATGCGCTCGATGCCGCCAATCGCGGCGCAGATATTCGCACGCGCTGTGAAGTCCTGTGCCTCGAGACCGTTGAAGATGGCTATCAGGCGCAGATTAAACAAAATGGCACAAAGGAAACCGTCACCGCCAAAGGCGTCGTCAATGCCGCAGGACCGTGGGTGGATGCGGTTCTAGGGAAAATTAAAACGACTGACGCGGAGCAATCTCTGCGCCTCGTCACGGGCAGTCATATTATCACGAAGAAACTCTTTGAGGGCGATCATGCCTATCTGTTCCAAAATGCAGATAATCGCGTGATTTTCGCTATCCCCTATGAGCGGAACTTCACGCTGATTGGGACGACGGATAAGCCGTATAATCTCTCTGACGGGCCTGTGAAAATCAGCGCCGAAGAAATCACCTATCTCTGCGAGGCCGCGAGCGAATATTTCGAAAATGATATTTCGCCCGATGATGTGGTTTGGGATTACGCAGGTGTACGCCCGCTTTATGATGATAAAGCTGAAGATGCCTCTGCGGTCACGCGAGATTATGTTTTGAATATTGAAGAATTTTCAAAAGGAGCACCCTTCCTGTCTGTCTATGGCGGGAAGATTACGACCTCTCGTAAGCTCGGCGAAAAAGCCATGAATGAGCTTGAAAAATATTTCGACTATAAAACGGGGCATTGGACCGAGAGTGCCCTCCTCCCTGGCGGGGATTTATATGACGCGGATTTCGAGCGTTTCTTCACCGATATGCACAAACGCTATCGCGCGATGAATACCGAGCTTTTGCGCCGTCTGTGCCATGCTTACGGGACACGCATAACGCTCTTGCTGGGTGATGGCACAAAGCAACCCGAACTCGGCCAGCATTTCGGCGCAGGCCTTTACGAGCTGGAGGCGAATTTCCTCATCACTCACGAATGGGCCACCTCGGCGGATGATATCCTCTGGCGGCGAAGCAAACTTGGCCTTCATATGAGCGAGGGCGAACGTGCCGCATTTACGGAATGGTTCGACGGCCGTAACAGCTAGGCATGAATTTTGGGGAAATCTTCAACCTAGCGCCTATTCCGCTCTGGCAGAGCGTCGTGACCTTTCTCGCTTTCACGGGGATTATCATTGCGCGCTATTTCGCGATTGTATGGCCCATCCATTGGGCGCTGTGGAAACGCACACCCAAACGCGCGCGGAGACTATCCAAACGTGAACCCACGCGCGCAACTATTCGCAATGAGATAAAGCTCTCGACGATATCCGCCTTTATATATGCTCTGCCCGCCGCCCTCGTCATTGAAGTTTGGAAAGCGGGCGGCAGCGCGCTGTATATGTCCGTTCCTGCTGATATTTGGGGGTGGCTATATTTGCCGCTCTCGGGACTGATTTATCTCTTCGTCCAAGATACGTGGTTTTATTTCACCCACCGCATCATGCACCACCGTAAACTGTTTAAATGGACCCATGAAGGTCATCACCGCAGCGTGCAGCCGACGCCTTGGGCGAGTTTTTCTTTTGACCCAATAGAGGCCCTGAGCTCGGCCTGGCTCCTTCCCGCCCTCGCGCTCATCCTGCCGCTCCATGTCGGCATGGCGCTCTTTGTGCTCATGCTCATGACGATTAATGCGGTATTTAATCACGCAGGCTGGGAAGTGTATCCCGACAGATGGGTAAAAGGTTGGTGGGGCCGCCACATAATAACAGCCAGCCACCACAACCTGCACCATACGAAATTCAAAGGGAACTACGGGCTATATTTCAGGTTCTGGGATAAGGTCTGCGGGACTGATAAGGGATTGGTTTAGAACCTCCGCAACTGCTTCGGCACACGCAAAACTCCCAACTCTAACCTCGCCTCAAACGTAACTATCTCTCACCCACCCGCTTGAGATAGGACGGCCTCAATCACCACCCCGCTCAATATTGTCTGGTTCAAACGCGATTTGCGCGTGCAGGATCATCTGGCGCTCACCCGCGCAAGTGAGCATGGCCCTGTCCTACCGCTCTATATTGCGGAACCCGAGCTTTGGGCGCAGCCAGATGCCTCGGGTCGGCAATGGGAATTTATCGCTGAGTGTTTGACGGAACTCCGCGCCGAGTTAGCGCATTTAGGCCAGCCCTTAATCCTGCGCACAGGAGAAGTCATTCCCGTCTTGGAAACCCTACGCCAAGAACATGGCGCCTTTCACCTTTGGTCCCATGAAGAAACGGGGAATGGCTGGACTTATGCCCGCGATTTAAAACTCGCGGCATGGATGAAACAGGCGGGCCTGCGCTGGACCGAACTCCAAGATGAAGGCGTGTTTCGGCGGATGAAAACCCGCGAAGGCTGGGCGCGTAATTGGGATAATTTTATGGCGCAACAGGTGACCGAGCCGCCCCGCGCCCTGCTGCCCCTTCCGCATATACCGCTGGGCAATATCCCGTCCGCCTCCGATTTAGGACTCAAAGCCGACCCCTGCCCACACCGCCAGAAAGGCGGGCGCGAGACGGGATTAGATACACTCTATTCTTTCCTACATGAGCGCGGCCAACCCTATCGCCGCGCTATGTCCAGCCCTAGCCTTGGGGCGGTGCATTGCTCTCGTCTCTCGCCTTATTTAGCATGGGGCGCGCTCTCTTTGCGTGAAGTCACGCAATCCACTTGGGCGCGGCAACGCGAGTTAAAGGCCATAAATCAACGCGATGGGTGGCGCGGGTCCATGTCGTCATTTGTTGGGCGGCTGCATTGGCGCAATCATTTCATGCAAAAGCTAGAAGATGAGCCTCGCATTGAATTTAAAAACCTACATAGCGCCTATGATGGTCTGCGCCCGAAAGACGCCGACCCTATAATTTTATCGGCATGGGAGACGGGCGAAACGGGCCTGCCCTTTGTCGATGCCTGTATGCGCTCATTGAATGCGACGGGCTGGTTGAATTTTCGGATGCGCGCCATGCTCGCGGCGGTCTCTAGCTATCATCTCTGGCAGGATTGGCAGCGGCCGGGACGGCATTTGGCGCGGCAATTCACAGATTACGAACCCGGCATTCATTGGTCCCAAATGCAGATGCAATCTGGCACAACGGGCATAAATACGCCGCGTATTTATAACCCCGTCAAGCAAGGCTATGACCAAGACCCCAGCGGTGAATTTGTCCGAAAATGGGTGCCTGAACTCGGCGGAATTCCAGAAGAATTTATCCAAGAGCCGTGGCGCTGGGACGGCGGCGGCACTATCCTCGGCAGGGCTTATCCCTGGCCTATCATCGACCATAAGGACGCCGCCAAAACCGCCAGACAAAAAATCTGGGCCGTGCGCAAAACCCCAAAATTTAAAGACACCGCCTCAGGCATAGTCGAGAAACACGCCAGCCGCAGTAAGCCGCGAAATGCGCGGGCGCGGAAGAAGGCGGCAAAGGGGGAAAACAAGGGGCAGATGTCACTGCCGCTTTAGAATGGGCAAATGAGTCAAAGGTTGGTGGAGCCGCCACATCATCACAGCCAGCCGCCAAAATCTACACCTTACAAATTTCAAAGAAAGTTACAGTTTGTATTTTCGGTTCTGGGAAGAGGTACGTGGTACGGGTGGGTTGGTTTAGTTATTCGAAAAATCTTGATGCACTCGTATATCCTCGGTTGATTTGATGAAGTATTCACCAGACTGATCTTTCATAATCATACCCTCAAAGTAATAATCAGGACAATCAAGGGACGGTTCCGTGTGAAAAACAAAAGACTTTCCTAGCGCCGTCTCAGGCGTAAATCCTAAATCCGTTAGGTCTCTCACTGTGAATTGTGAAAATCTAAAATCTGTTTCGTTTAGCCTATTCTCCCACTCACAATAAATTGCGGGCTGTTCATCACCTAAATCCTTTAGCAGACTTTTTTCATAAAAATGCATTATTACCCACGCAACCGCAGCCAAACTCATAAACAAGAAAAAGAAGCTGATATTTAAAGTCCTGCTTACAATCGCAATCAATCCAATCGCAAAAAAAGAAACTCCATTTATGATTATGGAATCAGTTGGGATTTTAGATTTTTTATTCATAAAACCCTACCGCATCACCAAGCCAATAAACTCACAGAGCCATTTCCGCGTATCTCGTGGATCGATAATATCCTCAACGGCAAAGGCTTCTGCCGTCCTAAACGGCGAACTCACATTGGCGAGGCGGGCTTTGACTTTTGCGAGTTCTGCTGCTGGGTCATCCGCGGCTTCGAGCTCGGCGCGGTAGGCCACCTCGACGCCGCCATCGATAGGCAGGCTGCCCCAATCCCCGCTAGGCCAGGCCACGCGGTAGGGAAAGCGCTCCGCGTTGGACATGGCCGCCCCCGCCACGCCGTAAGCTTTGCGGATAATCACAGACGCCCAGGGCACGCTGGCGCGGTAAATGCCGTTCATCGCCTCGACGCCGCGCCGTATGGTGGCGGTGCGTTCAGCCTCTAGGCCAATCATAAAGCCGGGATTATCGACGAGGTTCACGACGGGCAGTCCAAAGAGTTCCGCCAGTTCCACAAAACGTTTCGCCTTTTCCGCCGTATCGGCTGTCCAGCTCCCGCCGAGGAATGTGGGGTCATTGGCGAGCACTGCGACGGGCCAGCCGTCCAGCCGCGCAAAGGCCGTAATGCCCGCCCGCCCCCAATGGCGGCCCATTTCAAAGACGCTGCCTGTGTCAAACACCGCCTCCAATATTTTGCGCATATTATAGGCTTTGGATTTATCGCGCGGGACAATGGAGAGGAGCTTTTCCTCGCGGCGGGTCGGTTTATCTTTGGGCTTTTCTCGCACCAAAGGCGCGCCTGCATAATCGGGGAGATAGGACAGAAAAGCCCGCGCCCGCGCAAAGGCCTCTTCCTCATCCGCCGCCTCATCATCAATGACGCCATTTCTCGTATGTATCGCCGAGCCGCCGAGGCTCTCTTTATCTTGCGTTTCGCCAAGGGCCGCGACAACGGCAGGTCCTGCCGTGAAGATTTGCGAGAGACCTTTGACCATGACGGAATAATGGGAGGCGACAGCTCGCGCTGCGCCCAGCCCTGCCGTTGGTCCAAGAGCAAGGGCAACCACAGGAACCGCCTCAAGATTTTTGACGACATGACCCCAGCCCGGTACCATAGGCACATAAGTATAGCCCATCTCTTCGAGGGATTTCACAGAGCCGCCCCCGCCCGTGCCGTCAATCATGCGGATAATCGGCAAGCGTAGCTCATGCGCCATTTGTTCTGCGACGATAAATTTTCGGTATATGGCAGCATCCGACGCCCCGCCGCGCACGGTGAAATCATCCGCCGTTGCCACGACAGTTCGGCCATTGATACGCCCTCGCCCAAAGAGGAAGTTTGACGACGCGCTGTCCATTAATTCGCCGTCTTCCGTATAGCGGCCTTTGCCTGCCAGCCCGCCAATTTCGTCAAACCCATCAAAATCAAGCAGGCCTTCGAGGCGCTCTCTCGCATTTAATTTCCCGCGCTGTTTCTGCCGCGCCAATTTCTCCGCGCCGCCCATTTGCAGCGCCATCTCGCGCCGCTTGGCGCGTTCATCTAGTTCTTTTTGCCATGTCATGGCTGACTTTTGCGCGTTATCTCTTGTATCGCAAGGGTCATAAGAATAGCTTTGCCCTGCAATTCTGAAAGGTCACGCGATGTTCAAACCGGCTCTTATTTCCGCCGCCCTGCTATTAGCGGCCTGTAATTCTGGCGGCCCGACTTATATTTCTGCGGGTGATGCCCCCCAAGCGCGGCTGGATGTCTCCGCAACAGGCACAGCGGACGCCGCACCCGACCGTGCCACCGTGAGCGCAGGCGTTGTGCAGCAAGGCAAAACCGCGCGCGAAGCCATGTTTGGAAATGCCACCCTCATGACCGCCGTTTTCGATGAGCTGGAAGCGGCGGGTATCCCAAAATCTGGCATTACGACCAGTCAGCTCTCGCTCAAACCGCAATATGATTATCGCGACCGCAATAAGCCCACCATTAAAGGCTATGAAGCGCGCAATACGGTGACGGTGAAATCCGACGATATTGAACAGGTTGGCCCCATGCTCGACGCGCTGGTGCGGGCGGGGGTGAATAATATCAACCAAGTGCAATTCTCGGTCAAAGACCCGAAAAACGCGCTCGATAAAGCCCGCGAAGACGCCATCAAAGAAGCCCGTGAAAAGGCAGAGAATATGGCCAAAGCCGCAGGCGTAAAACTCGGCCCGCTTCTGTCTATGACAGAAAATAGCGGCGGCTTTAACCCACCGCCTATCTACGCACGGTCAGGATTTGCCGCATCCGAATCCGCCAACACCCCCATCAGTGCCGGCGACCAGACTATGAGTGTCAGCGTGAATTTGAGCTATGGGATAGAGGAGTAGAGCGGCATTAGTTCCTAATGTTTAAAACAATTTTCTCGGTGCCAACTCAAATAGATAGGATGGGGGCGATCGCTCAACTTTTCAGGTAGTTTAGCTCTGCGGTCTGGCAATAAAATTCGATTTGCTTCGTCAATATTGTTTATGTGCCGTGAAACAAGTATTTCGCCACCATCGGACAGGCCCAACAGACCGCGGTCGAACATCCAATGAACCGTACCCGAGAGTGCCAAACCATTCGATATTATGTCTGGTCCATCCGCCTCGACGGGTTGGATATGAGCGGCCTCGACTTCTGCCCGCCCGCCGCCATTGATAAATCTCAAGCCCGTAAAGGCGCAGGTTTTATCATAGGCCCTAATTACTTGCCGACGAAACAGACGAGACCGAACTTTTTTAGTGTAGGTAGTTTCAACTGTTCGTCTTGGTGTAGGTACAACATATTCAGCCTGTTGAGCTTCTCCCAATTCTAATTCCACATTTGGTTCTACAAGTTCGTGGACCCTTGGTAATTCATCCTCTTCATCACTATCGAAACCACGATTGAGAATTGCCCAAAAATCTTCCTCTCCGATTGGGTGAATTGCCGCCTGAGCGAGCCCATTTGGTTTCCCATCCGCTCTTTGAATAAGACGATTAGCATATGTACCGTCCGTCTTCAGAGGTACTGGATTATCAAACGCTAAAAAACTTCCAGGTCTTAAATTTGCGTAATGATGACTATCGCTATCAAGGTCGGGAGTGATGGATTCGACCTCAGCAATGGCAGTATAGACGCGATCGAATTTCCCTTTACCGGGACGATAATAAATTATCCAATCACCTAAAGATGGCTTCGCCCGTGACAAATACATATTTGGGAAATGATAGTGCTGCTCTGGCAAGTCATGATACCCAGACCCTTGCTTGTGCATAAATACGGCTTTTGCCATCTATATTCCCCACTGGGCTCCCGTAATCCGGGCCCCGCATATAGTTCTTTAGGCTTTCGCAGCCCCCTTAATTTCAGGTAGTTCTTTGGCGCGCTTTTTATCGAGATAACGCGCGGACGTTATATCTAGCGTGCCATGTTTCATATCTATGAGGAGCGGGTTGCCCGTTGGGAATTCAAAGCCCGGGATATCTGCATCTGGGATATCAAAGATAGATTTCAAAATCGCGCGCAGAGAATTTCCATGCGCCGAAATAATGACGTTAGAGCCAGCCTTTAAATGCGGGACAATTTGTTGGTTGAAATAGGGTAGCACGCGTTCTGTTGTCATTTTGAGACTTTCACCCGTTGGCAAATCATCGGGATGAATATGCTTGTATTTCGTATCTTTTGACGGATGAAATTCGCTTGTCTCATCGATTTGCGGCGGCGGGACATCAAAGCTGCGGCGCCAAATATGGACTTGCTCATCACCGTGCTTCTCGCGTGTCTCTTGCTTATTGAGGCCCGTCAGCGCGCCGTAATGACGCTCATTGAGGAGCCAGTTTTTCGTGACAGGAATATGGAGCTGATCAATCCCTTCAATCGTCAACCAAAGTGTCTTAATCGCGCGGCGTTGAAAGCTGGTAAAACCCACATCCAGCTGAATGCCTTCTTTCTTGATGAGCTTCGCGGCCTTTTTGGCTTCGGCCAGACCTGTCTTTGTCAAATCGACATCATGAAATCCGGTAAAACGATTTTCCAAATTCCATTGGGATTGCCCATGGCGGATGAGGATAAGTTGGGTCATGTCAGTCCTGTAAGCGCTTGTTAGTTTAAATCTTCTCGCACGCGGCGTGCGGTATCGGGAAAGCCTGAGAGCACACCGTCCACACCCCGCGCATAATAGGCTTTTAGCGCGGCGTCTATATCAGGAAACGCCCAATTGCGGCTGGGGCGGCAAGCCTAATGCGCATCATTCCAGTTCTTCGCCGCATTGGCCTCCACTAATAATGGCACGCTGATGTCTATAGCGGGTTTGTGCGCGGTTTGCATGGTGGGGACAACTATGTCGATGAGCGCATTCGCCTTATCTTCAGGCACTTCGAAAACCAATTCATCATGGACTTGTAGGAGCAGTCTTGCGCCTTCCACGCTTTCAATTGCGACGGGCATTTTAATCATGGCGCGGCGCATTATATCTGCGGCTGCGCCTTGGATGGGCGCGTTTATGGCTTGGCGTTCGGCGAAAGCGCGGGACATTTGATTGCTGTCGCGTATGCCTTTGATATGACATTTCCGGCCCATGATAGTGGTGATATAGCCATATTCACGGGCTTCGGCTTTCGCCTCTTCCATATAATCTTTGATGCCGGGGAATTTTTCGAAATAGGTTTTGATATACTCCGAGGCTTCACTACGGCCGATACCAATATTTTTCGCCAGACCAAAAGCGGAGATACCGTAGATAATGCCAAAATTAATCGCCTTTGCATTGCGGCGTATTTCTGGCGTCATCTCTGATAGCGGCACGCCGAACATTTCACTGGCTGTCAGGGCGTGAATATCGACCCCATCCGCGAACGCCTGTTTCATGGTTTTCAGGTCGGCAATATGGGCGAGTAGTCTAAGCTCAATTTGCGAGTAATCCGCCGCCACCAAAACATGGCCCGTTTCGGCAACAAAGGCGTCACGGATTTTGCGGCCCATCTCTGTTCGGATAGGAATATTTTGAAGGTTCGGGTCTGATGAAGACAAACGCCCTGTTGTTGTTGCCGCTAGCGAGTAGCTCGTATGAACACGGCCCGTATGCGGGTTAATTTGCTCGACGAGAGCGTCCGTATAGGTCGATTTTAATTTCGAATATTGCCGCCAATCCAATATAATGCGCGGCAAAGCTTCGCCCGCATCAGCAAGGCTTTCGAGGACGTCCACACCCGTTTTCCACGCGCCTGTTTTAGTTTTTTTTCCGCCTTCGAGGCCCATTGTATCAAAGAGGATTTCGCCAATTTGTTTCGGCGAGCCAATGTTGAATTTCGTACCCGCAAGTTCGTAAGCTTCTGCTTCGAGCTGCGCCATTTTCTGGGCGAATAAACCAGACAGACGGTTCAGCTCTGCGCGGTCAACTTTAATGCCTTCATTTTCCATCTTCGCTGTCACGGCAGGCAAAGGACGGTCCAGCGTCTCATACGCTGTCGCGACATTGGCGAGCGCAAGTTTCGGCTTGAGAAATTTCCAGAGGCGCAAGGTGACATCCGCATCTTCGGCGGCATAGGGCGTGGCGACATCCAGTGCGATTTGATCAAATGTTTTCGCCTTTTTGCCCGTGCCTGCAATCTCTTTGAATGAAATCGCGGTGTGGCCGAAATACAGCTCTGACATGGCGTCCATGCCGTGCCCCCGCAGACCTGCCTCCAGCGCATAGGAAATCAACATAGTGTCATCATAAGGCGCTGGGTTGAGCGTGTTGCCATTGCCCGCGTAGCGCAGGAACACACCCAGATCATATTTGAAATTCTGTCCCACTTTTAAAACATGCGGCGCGTGAAGTAGCGGTTCTAAAATATCTAGGGCGCGCTGCATCGGGACTTGCTTCGGCGCAGCCGCGCCAAACATATCGCCGCTCTGGGCATCGCCTTCCCCGACATGAGCCAGCGGAATATAGCAGGCTTCATTGTCATCCAGCGCAAGACAGACGCCGACCATTTTCGCTTCGGCGGAGTCCAGGCTATTTGTTTCCAAATCTACGGCAATAACATTCTTCGTCAGCGCCTTATCCACCCAGCTTTGCAGCAAAGCTTCGTCTTGGATGCATACATATTTTTCACGGTCAAATGTCACATTCGCAGGCGCATTTAATTCACCTGGGGCCACTGCCTCGGGAGCTGTATCATCTTTTCGAAGCCCTGGGCTTGCCCCTTCCCCAAGGGCCGCGCGCACCCGCGCCGTTAATGTGCGGAAGGTCATCGCTTCAAGGAAGTCAAAGAGGACATCAACGTCGGGGTCTGTGACCGCGAGATCTTCGAGCGGCACCTCTAATTCAATATCAGTTTTGAGGGTGACGAGCTGTTTGGATAATAGCGCCATCTCCTTATTCGCCATCATTTTCTCGCGGCGGCCTTTTTGCGGGATCTCATGAGAGCGCTCTAAGAGCTCCTCCAGCGGACCATATTCATTGAGCAGCAAAACGGCGGTTTTGACGCCAATACCGGGTACGCCTGGAATATTATCGACGCTGTCCCCCGCAAGGGCCTGCACATCAATCACGCGGTCTGGCGTCACGCCGAACTTTTCTTCAACTTCTTTAATGCCGATGTCCTTATTTTTCATCGGGTCCCGCATAATGACATTTTCTGTCACGAGCTGCATGAGGTCTTTGTCGGAGCTGATGATGGTGCAGCGTGCGCCCGCTTCATCGGAAATGCGGGCATAGGTTGCGATGAGGTCATCTGCCTCAAAACCTGTCATTTCAATCGACGCCGCGCCAAAGGCTTTTGTCGCTTCGCGCGTCAGGGGGAATTGCGGAATCAACTCCTCAGGCGTCTCGCCGCGATTGGCTTTGTAGAGATCATATATGTCGTTGCGAAAAGTCTTTCCAGACGCATCGAAAATCACAGCAAAATGGGTTGGGCGGTCGAGGTCCGTTTGGTTTTGCAGTAATTTGAACAACATATTCGAAAAACCCGCCACAGCGCCAATAGGCAGCCCGTCAGTTTTTCGGGTCAAAGGCGGCAGCGCATGAAATGCCCTAAATATATAAGCGGACCCATCGACCAAAACGACATGGGAGTTTTTATCAATGGGGGCTGTTGTGCTCATAAAGCAGCTTCTGCGCGTCCGACCTTATAATTTCAATAGCGCCACAGAATTTCTCGCCTATAAATAGGGCCATGTATCAGGTTATCGATGAACGAGATGATGAGGAATTGGCCCCACCGCCGAGATTCCCTGTCTTGCCCTTCTTGATTGGCGCTATTCTGGCGGGATTCGTTTTTTTCGTAGTTTGGCTTCTGAGCCCAGGAGAAAAAATCTCGACTGGATATGCCGAGGAAACGCCTGCCTCACGCTCGGCCTATCTGGCAGCACTCGCCGAACCTGAGCCAGCGCTGCGGCGTGCGCGCCTTTTGGATTATGAGCGGACCTACCCTGATACGGACCGTGCGAAGGCGCTCGAGGCCCAGCTCGACATTATAAACACGGCTGAACTGCTAGATTGGGAAAGTTTGGTTCAAACGATTTATGATAACCGTCT
Organism: uncultured Caulobacterales bacterium; assembly: GCA_938001915.1. Lineage (GTDB taxonomy): Bacteria > Pseudomonadota > Alphaproteobacteria > Caulobacterales > Maricaulaceae > Litorimonas. Next base: position 17,713 of record CALLBD010000001.1, read on the forward strand.
CCCGGGAGAGGATAAAAACAGCGCTCTGAAAGCATATCAGGCTCAATGGGATGGAAGTCTCTTAGGGGGCCGCGGTGAGGAACTGACTGAGCTTCAAGCCCGGTTAGAGCAAACAGAACCTGCCGACAGCCCAGACAGGTCGCTCAAACCCGGTGAAAGCCCTATATCGGAGAAAATTCCTGCGGATATTTTAGCGGGGGCTCCGCCCGTCATGGTCACCGCCCCGCCGCCACCACCCCCGCCGCCGCCCGCCCCAGTCAAAGTCGAGCAGAAAGACGTCATCGTTCAACCTCGTGTAAGGCGTAATAGTAGCCCAAATTATCCGCGGACGGCTCAGCGGAAAAACATCGGAGCCATTGTGGTCGTATCTATGGATATAGATGAAAAAGGCAAAGTGGACGCGGTAGAAACCGTTGAAGTGAAAGCCGAGCGCTATCAAAAAGAGTTTCGCCGTGCGGCGGAACGAGCTGCAAAGCGGATGCGGTTTCACCCTAAAACGATTAATGGGAAAGCCGTACCAGCAAAAAGCGTGCGTAAGCGCTATATCTTTCGAGCGAATTAGTGTCGCGTAGGTTTGATACAGGTCCCGTTGGCGTCATCGTCACCGGTGGAACCTTAGACAAAATACATGATACGGTGACGGAAAGCCTTGTACTGGATGGCAAAACCCGTGTGCCAGACATCTATGCCCAAGGCCGGGCGAAGATTTCACGCGTCGAAAACTGTCTACAGATTGACAGTCTAGATATGACGGATTTGCACCGGCAGAAAATCCTGAAGGCCGTAAAATCTGCGCCAGAAAATCGCCTCGTCATTACGCACGGAACTGGAACCATGGCTGTGACAGCTAAATTCTTAGAGGGTCATACCGGCTCAAAAACAGTTGTTTTGTCCGGAGCTATGCGCCCGTGGTCTCTTGGGAGGTCCGATGGGAATTTTAATTTAGGCGGAGCTCTCATTGCCGCGCGCCTTTTGCCTGCGGGCATTTTTGGCGTTATGAATGGGCGGATCTTTACCGCGCAAGAATTACACAAAAATACCGAGACTGGCCGGTTTGATGCTTGAGCGTGCTGGACGAAAAATTTAGGCTAATAAATGCCTAATTTCATCGGACATATTTCAAAGAAAGTTTTTCGCCACCAACAAAAGACTAACAATCCGAGTTCGGCTTGGGTATCATGTTGCTATCCTATGATATAACGGATTTATTCATGACATCTTTTTCTCCCGCTAGTCTTTTAGTCTTAGTTTTGCCGCTTGGCTTACTCGCCTGCAAAGCCCCGCAAAAAAACGACTCAACTCCAACGAGTTCCGATACTGCGCTCAATCTTAACTATGAAAAAATTACCCTCGATAATGGTCTAGAGGTTGTCTTCCATGTCGACCGCTCTGATCCCGTAGTCGCGATTAACCTAGCGGCGCATGTGGGGTCTGCGCGGGAAACGGAAGGGCGCACGGGATTCGCGCATTTATTCGAGCACCTTCTTTTTCTTGATTCGGAAAACCTCGGTTATGGCGGGCTCGACGCCATGAACACACGTATTGGCGGTGAAGGCACGAATGGCTTCACGACCAACGATATGACGCAATATTTTCAAGCCGTGCCAAAAGATGCACTGGAGAAAGTCATATGGGCGGAGGCCGACAAGCTGGGCTGGTTCATCCAAACCGTGAACCAAGATGTTATCGACAATGAGAAACAAGTCGTCAAAAATGAAAAACGTCAACGCGTTGATAACGCGCCCTATGGCCATAATTGGTATGTCATAGGTAAAGCGCTCTATCCCTCGGATCATCCTTATAATTGGCAAGTCATCGGCTCTCTCGAAGACCTTGACGCGGCAAGCTTGAAAGACACGCAGGATTTCTACGCCCGCTGGTATGTGCCAAATAATGTGACGGTGACGATTACTGGTGACTTTGATGTGGCGGAGGCTAAAGCCTATGTCGAAAAATATTTCGGCGAAATCCCCCGCGGAGACGAGATAGCGCCTTATGGCCCGCGTCCCGGAAAACTCGACGACACAATAAAACTTATCCATGAGGATAATTTTGCGACTGTACCGCGGCTAACCCAAGTCTGGCCAACCGTCGAACAATATCATCCAGATAGTTATGCCTTGGAAATTCTGGCCAGTTATTTAACTGACGGAAAAACCGCGCCTTTCAATGAAGTCCTTGTCGATGAGGAGAAACTCTCTCCGGGTCTAAGCGCTTTTTCTAATACGTCAGAAATTGCAGGCGAATTTTACCTGATTGCGCCTGCCAATGCCGGCACAGATTTAGATCGCCTCACCCCTGCGATTGAAACAGCTTTCGCGCGCTTTGAAGAAAATGGGATTACCGAAAAAGATCTCAACCGGATTAAAGCCGGTATTGAAGTCAATTTTTACGGCAATTTCGACAGCGCCCTAAATAAAGCGATCGCTCTGTCTGAATATAATCTCTTCACGGACAACCCTGGCGCTTACAAGGCTGACGTAGCGGGATACCGCGGCGTCACGCGCGCCGATGTCACCCGTGTTTATGAAACCTATATCAAAAACAAACCCGCCGTCATCACCAGCTTTGTCCCCAAAGGGGAGGCTGATCTCGGTATTGAAAATTCAATCAAGGCTGATGTTGTTGAAGAAGTCATCATCGAAGGCGAAGGGGCCGCCGTAAGCTTCGACCCGGCCGCCCGAACCATTGAAAACCCTACACCCTCTAGCTTTGACCGAACTATTGAGCCGCCGTTTGGCGAGAGTTACGAATTACCCTCGCCTAAAGTCTGGCAAACCACATATGACAATGGACTAAATGTTTTGGGGTTAGCCAGCGACGAAATTCCAGTAATCAACTTTTCGCTAAAACTCGATGCGGGACGATTACGCAATTCCGTTGGCACCCCTGCCCTCGCGGGAATGACGGCAGATATGCTCTCCAAAGGTACAGCCCATAAAACCACTGCGGAGTTAGAAGACGCTATTGGTTCACTGGGGTCAACCATCAACGTTAGCGCGGGAGATTCCGGAACCTTTATTTTTGGAACAACGCTTTCCCGAAACTTTGATGCAACCATGTCTTTAGTCAAAGAAATGGTATTTGAACCGCGTTGGGATGTCGAGGAATTTGCGACATTGAAAAACCAAATTACGCAAGCCATCACGCAGTCCCAAGGCAATCCAAATGCGATAGCGCGACGGGAGCTCGCGGAACTGCGTTTTCCGCCGACCTCGCCTTTGCACCATGCGGGCGGCACAGGATATGGTTCGGCGGCAGCCCTAGAGGCTGTGACATTGGAGGCTTTAAAAACCTTTCACGCCAAACATTACATACTCAATGGCGCGAGCCTGCGGCTTGCGGGGGATTTTAAACACCAAGCCAACAGAGACGCCTTCGCCCAATATGAATTAGGGTCGGGTGAGGCCCTATCCCCCGCCTCATCAAATTTAACGCCTGTTTCGGAGGCCCGCATATACTTCTATGATGTGCCAGGCGCAAAGCAATCCGTTGTGCGACTTTCCCGCCCTGCACTCGCGGCGACCCATCCAGATTACCCCTTAGCAGACGCAATTAACTTCCCGCTGGGGGGCATTTATACCTCAAAACTCAACACGCAGTTACGTGTTGAGAAGGGCTATACTTACGGCATTCGCTCTGGATTTAGCGGCGGCAAAGATGTTGGCACCTTCTCAGTATCCTCTTCTGTGCGCTCCAATGTCACCAAAGAGTCTCTGGAACTCATCAGAAACATCTTAGCCAGCCATGGACCCGAAACAACTCAGGCTGAACTTCAGGAATTAAAAGACGCGCTTTTGCGGGGGCAAGCCCTCAAGACGGAAACGCTGAATGACAAGCTAGGCATGTTGAGCGAGATAGATGCCTATGACTATGCGCCCGACTATAGGGCACAAAATGCCAGGGCGGTTGGAGCCATGACACTGGAAGATTTTAAACGTATAGCTGCCACGCATATTCAACCCGAAGCCATGCAATATCTTATTATTGGCGACGCAGCGACACAGCTCGAGGCGGTGAAATCTCTCGGGCTCCCGGTAGAGATCATCGAATAAATAATTGGAGAGGCGTTAAGCCGCCTTTCCCTTATCCTCCGCTGATAACCAGAATTTTTGATAGGCGCGTCCAATCACGATTAGAATGAGGCCAAGCGCGACGAAGGACAGTGCGCGTAGGACCCCTTCCAAACCCGCCATATCAATTAAAAAGGCTTTGAGAACGGTCAAGATAATCACGACGCCCGAGGCGATACGCAGCGCCTGCTCTCTTTTCCAAACACCCAAACCCAGCAATGTAACACCAAAAACCAACCAAATGACGCTTATGGTCCAGAGCTCTAGGCCGCTGAAATCAGACTGCCAAATACGAATATCAGGACCATTATACATAAACCGGATTATCGCCGTGACCCATGAAAGCGCCCCTGCCAAAGACAATCCGCCCAAGATATTTATATAGGGTTCGGTGCGCCTGCCACGCGCCATAACGGCGCAAAGCGCCAGCAGGATGGCCGGAACCAGAAGGCCCGTCGTCAGCGAATTAAAGATAATATTACCCGAAATGTCTTCGCCTCTCATGAAAAACGGCGAGACAAACAAAAGTGATCCCAACCCAAATATCGCCAATGTGACATATGAGATAATTTGCGCGACTTTCGCCAAAACAAGATTTCCAGAAAACCGCTTCGAAAGTCCCGCCAATATGAAACATAGTCCGATGGAGACTTGCAAGCCCAGTTCGGGATGTCCCAAATTGCTCGCATAGACGTCTCCGCCATTAGAGAGATGCCGAATTTGGAACACGACAAATAGCGCCGCTCCGAGCATTGCTCCCGCCTCGATTGCGCCATTGAGAAATGTGTCAAATTTGCTGGACGGTTTTCGGTCGTGAAGTACAAAAGCGGCTACCGTTAAAATCAGAGCAGGTAACGCGAGATATGCCCAAAGCGCGTTAAATATCGGCGTCGAGGATATCGCGTAGATTTTTGGAAATTGGACAAATAGAGCCTGCGCAAAAACAAGACCCATTAAGCCTAGCAAAACTATTTTCGCGCCAGTCATGCGGGTCTGCCAGATCGAAAGCACCGCAAGTGCGGCCCCGAGTGATAAAAAGAGCGAGAAGGGTAAATCTCTGAAAATCAGAAGCGCCGCCAACGCCCAGCCTAAACCCGTGCCAATGATAAGCGTTGTAGCCACAATCTGATGGCCGCCGCGCTTATGCAGCCAAGCCCCAGCGCCGGCAAATAGAGCGGTAAACCCGAGGGCAGTGGCGGCATGACCTTTATCAAAGCCATTGCCAGGATTCACGATGTCTATAGCGACAACGCTGACTAACCCTAATCCAACCGCGAAAACACTCCACGCAAATGAGCGGGATGACGTCTCCTCTTCACCTTGGCGCGTAGCTTCCCGGATCGCCAAGATTACAATAGTCAAAACGCCTAACATCATCAGCGAAATTTGTGTCCGGCCCATCACCATAAGAAGTGTGACAAGTGCCAAACCACCAGCCGTCACGAGATGCGCAGTTTGTTTTCGGCATAGAAATGACGCAGCAATCAGAGCGACAAGCGCGCCTACAGCCAAACAAAATTCCTCCAGTGGCAGACGGCGCAATGAATATCGAACCTCACCCAAAACGAATAGGACTAATATCGCAGCCAATGCGCCCCATAAAATCGCCCATATAGCGTTCAGATTTAAGACCGCTAATTCTCGAGATGTCGCATTACGGTTTTCATACTTCTCTGCGAACCAAACCGTCGTAATAAACCCAAGCGCAAGGAAGGCACTCCAAAGCGCTAACTGGTTACCTGTCGCAGCCTCTTTGGACACGACGCTCCAAAACAGCCAGCCGCAAACGGTTCCCGTCGCGAGCCAACTCCAGCCTGTTCGCCGCGTCAGCACCAAAGCCGCGCTGCCCACCGAGACAAGATAAACGACCAGCATCAAGAAATTGGGGGTATTGGTTTGGATTAAAAGCGGTGTCACCAGCGAGGCCAGTAACCCAATGCCCGCTAGTATCGGTCCTTGGCGCAAGGAAAGCGCCATTGCGCCCAGCGAAATAGCGGCGAGCGCCAAGAAAGCCGCGAAAGCTGGAATTAAGCTATATAAGGCATGCGCCGCATAGCTCGCGCCCAATAGCGTAAAAATGCCCACCGCTGAAAGCAATCCCGGAACCGAGGTATTGTCTTGCAAGGCTTTGGCAGCGTCCCCTAATTTTCCTGACAGGGTTTTTTCATCCGAGCGCTTCAACCATTCCCCTGTAAGCAGCAGGGCTACGCCAAGAGCAAGCGCCATTAGAATTCGCGCGCCCGGGCCAAATATGCCAGCTTCAATCGAAAACCGAATGAGCAGCACGGCCCCTACAAGCAAGGCTAAGCCCCCCACCCAAACGGACCACTGTCCGCCAATTAATGCCTCTAAATTACGTGTCGGCGTGTCAGGTTTTTCCGATGGTCCTTTTAGAGATGCCGAGTAAGTTGTAGCCGCAACAGGTTCCAAGGCTTCCCGATCAGGGAGTGGCGCGGCAGGTTTGGGCACAAAAATGGGGTCAGGGCTAGGCTTGGAGATGGGCTCGGAAATGGGCTGGGGCTCTGGATTTACATCACCCTTTGGCTTTGCGTCAGATTCAGGTTTCAAGTCAGGCATGACGTCAGAGGACGGCACTGGCTCACGGCCTGGTTCAAGCGCGGCCAGTTCAAATCGTCCATTTTTAAGTTCGGCTTCTAAGGTCTCTAAACGTGCGTTGAGATTTCTATTTTGCTGCTCGAGACGGGCAATTCGTCCTGATGAGGTAATTCCCAATATGGACCCAATCATAACGACGCCAAGTATGACAACAAATATGATTACGAAAATTTCCACACCACCACGTTAGGCCGAAAATTAACTTTGTGGAAAGTCATAAATCTCAATTCTTGGGTATTGGAGTTATGGGTTTTGACAAATCTTATGACACGAACTAAAGCGCCTCATGTTTTTCAGACCACCAAACCACTAGGCTCTGACCCGCTCTGGGTCTTTCGCATCTTTGGCAAACGCCAGAGGTTAGTGGTTTCGCCTGCGCAAAAGCCGCGGGCTTTTGAAAGACAAAATTCATGTATTTACGATTTGTATCGCCCCTGCGGAACAGGCGGCGTGATTTACATATGGGCATATTTCAAGCGGCATTTATGTGTCGTGACCAAGACGGAATACGCCTCAAACTAAAACAATAATTAATCTCGGAAATCGAATGGTTTAAGCGGCATCTGCCCGAACCAGACCAGTGGTGTTTCAATTATTGGGATGTTCGCGGCCTGCATCGTGATCCTGTAAGCTGGTTCAAACCGTCTGCTACGCGAATGATTCAGTGGACAAAAAATCTAAAAAATCTGGTTGAGGAGGCAGGCGTCCCAATCCGGGAAATTACCTCTGATTACCCTGGAGAAATCGTCTATGAGGATGATGTTCAAATTGTCGCCCACGCGTTCCTGCATAAAAAGCCTAGATTCAGATGAAGACGGTTAAACCTACCATCGGGTTTGAAGGCCTAATTTTTCGCAAGGGGTAATGGAGGTCAGCACAATTGGGCCCTCAAGGTTAAGTGGGCAGTTTTGTTGTCTCAGTGAATTTAATTTCTGAGCATCGAGCTGCCCCAAATCGCGTGCTTTGTGAAACAAATAGCATTGCGAGAATGAGGACTCATAACAGACGCCGCTTGTCACTATATTATCTTGCGCAAATTTCGGAACAGGTGGCGCTTTAGACGTTACCTGTTTCGTCCCGAGGAAACCTTTATCAGTTTCATTTTCAAGCGCTGGAGCTTGATCAAAGGTCAATTGCGCGCCCGTCAAAATCATACCGTTTTCAAATACGCTCTTACTATGATTTGAAAATATAATTTTTGAATAGGACAGATCCGTATCATCTAAAAATTTAACGCAATGACGCTCGGATTTACATAAATACCCTTGCGAGAAATCAGCATGGCGTAAATTACTGGTTTCAAATTCCACTTCGGATAAATCCGCATATTCAAATGTTGAATGCGACAAGCCCACGTCGACAAAAGTAATAGGCCCAAAATCTACGCCTGAAAAATTCGTCCCAGGACATTGCAGATCGCGGACAACGACTCTCTCTTTGCCATTTGGCGAGAGCGTATCTCTTAATGTTAAATCCACATCGCTCTCAACAATACGGCTAAGCGCGCGAAGGGCAGAACATTGAACTTCTGAATTGCCCGATTTTGACAGCGCAGCCAATCGTTCAACGGCGATGCCGCGATTGACGACATCACTGACAAGAAATCCTTCTGCTGCCGTCACTTCTTTTGGGTCGCTAGATAATAAGAGCCTCAGATATTCGGTCACTTGCTGGTTTGATGACGCTGTTCTTTCAGCCTGAATTTGTTTTATGAGCGATTGGTTTTGCCGCTCCATAATGATGTTTTGCCAAATAATGAGAAAAATCGGAATGGAGGCGAGCAAGATAAAAACAAAGCTTACCCGCATAAGACGGCGTAAAATCGCTGCGATTAAATTGGCCGTCGCTGTTATAGTTTGAGAGGCATCATCTGCCTCTTTAACCGTCATCCACGCTTCGAGAGATTTGGACAGGTCCGGCCCCGCCCACAGCTTGGCCAAAAATATTTTTACCTTGGCACTCGCCGCACCGCGCGTTTCAACGCCTTTTTTAAACTGACGCAAGTCTTCAAGCTCAGCCTCAAGCTCTGTTAGATTTTGGTTAGATTTTTTCAGAAAAGCCATGTCGGCGATATCGCACTTGGGGATTCACGCGTCAAACGGGGAACTCAACTCGATTAATAAGACTCATTACCTTTACCTTTAACGGCATCTGAATATATCTTGCATAAACATGAAACCCTTTGTTCAAATTACCCGCCATCTTTATGAAGAGCCTGATACCCTAAATCTCGTCATTATAGCTTGTAACGGACGAACGATGGGCTGTCTGGAGTTTTATTTAAGGCCAGCTGATTTAGAAGAAATCGGAAACGCGTTTCTTCAATTCCCTGTGCATGAGAAAGCAAACTACCTCTTTGAAAGAGGCTCTGAACGGAAAGAAGACAACTTTGGGTATTTTCTTAAGCTACAGGTAACTTCACCAGGCGGCTTACAAAATAGATTCACACTGCAATTTCATTTTAACAACAATAAACACCTCAGGGAATATCATTTTCCTGACGAGCCTCAATTGACGCAATTTGGATTCGTGGCAACCAGTGAAGAAATTAGACAGCTTGGGAGTTTATTTAGCAAATTTTCTAAGCTTAAAGAACATCGCCTTTTCTGGTCTCAAAAATACAGTTACCTTGACAATGAACTCTCAAATTTAAGCAGCTGGAACACAGACACTGTCGCGAACGCTTTTTCAGCCTTACCCAAATGAAAAGCCCCGCCAAAGCGAGGCGTTTCTAATTACTGATCCAAGAAGCTCCGCAGCTTCCGTGAGCGGCTTGGATGTTTAAGTTTCCGTAGGGCTTTCGCCTCAATCTGCCTAATACGTTCGCGCGTGACCGAGAACTGCTGCCCGACCTCTTCGAGCGTATGGTCCGTATTCATCCCGATACCAAACCGCATCCGCAGGACACGCTCTTCACGCGGGGTAAGAGAGGCCAGCACGCGGGTTGTGGTCTCCCGCAGGTTAGACTGAATGGCCGCCTCAATCGGGAGGATAGCATTGCTATCCTCAATAAAGTCACCGAGTTGGCTATCTTCCTCGTCACCAATGGGCGTCTCGAGAGATATCGGCTCTTTGGCAATCTTCATAACCTTACGCACTTTCTCAAGTGGCATGGAAAGCTTTGCAGCGAGTTCTTCTGGCGTTGGCTCACGGCCAATTTCATGCAGAATTTGACGCGAGGTGCGGACGATTTTGTTGATGGTCTCAATCATATGAACCGGAATACGGATGGTCCGCGCTTGGTCCGCAATGGACCGGGTGATTGCCTGACGAATCCACCATGTCGCATAGGTCGAGAATTTATAGCCGCGGCGATATTCAAATTTATCAACCGCTTTCATAAGGCCAATATTACCCTCTTGAATAAGATCGAGGAATTGCAGACCGCGATTTGTATATTTCTTCGCAATAGAAATCACGAGGCGTAGGTTCGCCTCAACCATTTCTTTTTTGGCCTGACGGGCTTCGCGCTCGCCCTTTTGAACTTTTTGCACGATGCGGCGGAATTCATCGACTGGCACACCTGTCTCTTGCGCCAATCCGCCAATTTCTGCGCGGATTTTGTCGATAGAGCGGCGCTCACGCTGTAAGAAACGATCCCAGGCTTCAGAGCGGCCTTCGAGATCTTCCGTCCATGTCGGATTTAGCTCACTGCCCAAATAGACTTCGAGGAAGTCCGAACGCGGCACGCCGTTCCCATCGGCGAGGCGCATGAGTTTGCCTTCGAGGGAGATAAAGCGGCGGTTAATTGTATAGAGCTGGTCAATCAGCGCATCGATACGCGCGTTATTGAGCTGCAGATCTTTAATCTCAATGATAATCTGCTCTTGGATGGCATCATATTCTTCGGCCTGCGGCTTGCGCAGTTTTTTACCAGAGAGACGCGCGCGAATGAGCATTTGCTGAAGCTTTTGGAACCGCCCGAAATTTTCAGAAATCCGGTCCAGCTTCTCCATGATATCATCCCGCAGGGCGGCTTCCATGCCAGCCATGCTGAGATTTGTCTTATCATCTTCATCCTCATCGTCATCTTCGATGGGCTTTTCACCGGGCTTATAGGTGCGCTCAGGTAGCTTTGTACGGCGTTCTTCGGCGAGGGACTCCAAATCGCCTTCTTCTTTTTCCAGCTCGCCTTTTTCAATCTTCTCACGGCGAACCGCCAGCGCAGAGCGGTCTTCCTGAATATTACCGATAGAGCGGTTATAAGTGCCGTCCAGATCGATGATATCCCGCAGGAGGATTTCGCCCTCGGCCAATTCCTCGCGCCAAATCATGATCGCTTCAAAGGTCAGCGCGCTTTCGCATAGCCCTTTAATCATCGTGTCGCGGCCCGCTTCGATACGTTTCGCAATTGCGATTTCGCCTTCACGAGATAGAAGCTCAACAACCCCCATTTCGCGCAGATACATACGGACGGGATCATCTGTGCGGTCTAGCTCTTCTTTCGAGTTACCGCCTTTAACCGCCGTGGTTGTTGTCCGCGCAAGTGTTTTGGGACCTAAGGTCTCCTCATCGCGCTGATCATGGACAGAAATGCCCATCTCAGAGAGGCGCGCATAGAGGATTTCGATTTCTTCGGCGGTAATGCCGTCAATCACCAGATGCTTATTGAGTTCATCGACATGAAGCAGGCCAGATTTTTTGGCCGCAACAATCATGCGTTTTACGTCAATATTATCAAAATCTAGACGGACGACTTTTTTCGTTTCGCCCTCGGATTTAGCTTTTTCAGCCGCGGCAGTTTTTGCCATGTGTTGGCCACCTTTTAGAGTTAAGACTGCCTTATGGTAAAGGCTGTCTTAAAATAACGTTAGCCCCGCCGCCGCCTGTGTGATCTTCACAGGGCCGACAAGGCCAGAAATATCTCAATCACGCGCTTCTTTCGAAGCCCGCATCGCACGGTGCATCCCGTCCGAATTATCGCCCGATATGGTTTCCACCAATCGCGCGCGGGTGTCGTTCAGGTCAGCATCTGGCTGGTTTTGTCCCAAAAGGGTGTCGGCCTGGGCGTTCCAGAGAGCCGCACGTTCATCCAGTGATGCGTCCGCGCCCCCCATCCCAGCCCTGATCAGGAGCCGTTGACGAGACAAGACACGGTAGTCCTGTTCCAATCCTTTGGACTCTATATGTGCAAGAAGATGAGTCTTTTCAACCGCTTTCGTCTGTCGCCACCACTCAAGTACAGCTCGTTGGATGGAAGCGCAGGACGGATGGGTGAATTCAAGCTCGAATAGGCGCTCATCTACGCGCTCTAGAAGCTCGGGGAACTCCAATATGATGCCCATCAGCTGAATTTCTTGGCGTGTATTGGCCTCCAGCTTCTTAGCGCTCTCTTGTTTTGTCTGGCGGTTCCCCTTTTGCTCGCCGCTATTTCGGCGACTCCGTCCCGCCTGCCAGCCAAATTGCGAATCAAATCTGGCAAGAAGCTCTGTCTTATAAAGGCCTTTGACATCGCCATTTTGGATTTCATCGAGGGCTTTATAGAGGCGCGACTTGAGACCGGCTTTGGCTTCAGGCGTATTGAGCGGCTCGCGCTCCACCTCACGCCGCCACAGCATATCGACCAAAGGCACCGCATTATCTAAAACCTGCTGCATGGCGGGCGGGCCAGAGGCGCGGATAAGATCATCGGGGTCTTGCCCGTCTGGCAGCATGGCAAAGCGAAGGGATTGCCCCGGACGCAGCAGCGGTAAAGCGCGTTCAATCGAGCG
>CALLBD010000002.1 GCA_938001915.1 uncultured Caulobacterales bacterium
AAAATTGTGGCCCGCGCCGCAATTTCAGTCTGTAAATGCTGAACCGTTAGCACCCGCGCCTGCGCCACTAAGGCCCCGAATTTGGATAAATCCGCCTCCACGGCTTCATACCAAGCCCAATCTGTAACGCCGTCAGAAATGAGGCGGTTTCGCTCGCTCCGCGCCTTTTCAAAACGCACTGAGTTTGCCCCATGATCCGCGGTAAAAGCGAGGGCAAATCGGTCAATAAATTTCCGCCTATCGGCAGCGGGTCCGATAAAAAGCCGGTCCTGCGCTGGCGTCAGCCAGAGCATAGAAACCCGCCGTGCGAGCTCGGGACCCGTCGCGGGCCTACCATCGATCTTGAGCTGCCTGCGCCGCGGGAACTCAGGCACTTGCCCGATTGAAATTCGGGTGGCTTCACCCTCTGAAATCTCGCTGTGGAGGACAGCATTTATACCCCATGCAGGGCGCGGGTCTCCGCCTTCCACGCGGGCCAAAAGACCCGCCTTTGCCCGGCGTAGACCCCTGCCCGGTGAAAGCAGGGATATGGCCTCGAGTAGATTTGTTTTGCCCGCCCCATTCGGACCATAGAGCGCGATAGCGCCGGGCTGAAAGCTGGCATCTAGAGATGTATAAGACCGAAAATCGATCAACCGCAAAGAGGCAATAGACGCCACAAAAGCCGGATTAGACGCGCAGCGGCATCAATACGAACAAAGCGTGTTCATCTTCACTGTCTTTAACAAGCGCAGGTGAGGCGGGGCTTTCCAAAAAGAATGTCGCATCGCGGCCTTCGATTTGCCCAGACACATCGAGAAGATATTTCGCATTAAAGCCTATTTCGAGCGGCTCTGCGGCATAATCAACGGGCAGGTCCTCATTGGCGTTTCCGCTTTCAGGATTATTCACAGTCAACGACAAATTATGCTCAGCGAGGCTAAGTTTGACAGAGCGTGACTTTTCGGCCGAAATTGTCGCCACGCGGTCCACCGCGCTTTTGAAAACCTGATTATCAATGGTGAGCTCTTTCGTATTTCCTTTTGGAATAACCCGCTCATAATCTGGGAAGGTTCCGTCGATGAGTTTGGACGTCATCACGGCGTTCCCGGTTTTAAATCTAATTTTCGCTTCACTCACACTGACGGCGACATCGCTGTCCATACCATCGATCAAGCGCCGAATTTCCGCCACTGTTTTGCGCGGGATAATAACGCCTGGCATATCCTCAGCCCCTTTGGGGGCTGGGCATTCTGCCAACGCCAATCGGTGACCATCGGTCGCGACAGTCCGCAATTTTCCGCTATGCCCATGAATATAAATACCATTGAGATAGTAGCGCGTCTCTTCGGTCGAAATTGCAAAACGGGTCTTATCAATCAACCGGGACAAATCTGCCGCCGATATGGAGAACTCATGGGTAAATCCATCCGCTGTCATCTTCGGGAAATCACCCGACGGCAAGAGCGGCAAGGTGAAATGCGAGCGCCCTGCGTCAACGTCCAAACGGTCATCCGAATTTATTTGCAGCACGACCTGAGAGCCGTCCGGCAATTTCCGCGCAATATCATAAAGCGTATGTGCAGGAGCGGTGACTTGCCCTGGCGCAGAAATATCCGCGTCGGCAATTTCCGAGACTTCGATATCCAAATCGGTAGCCACAAGTGTGAGCTGTCCGTCTTCGGCGCTCATCAAAACATTCGACAAAATAGGAATCGTATTCCGGCGTTCGACAACGTTTTGGACGTGTCCCAAAGCTTTTAACAGTGTTGAGCGTTCAATAGAGAGGCGCATGGTGAACCTTGAAATAAAAATATGTCATAAAGCATAGCGCAATGTCAGCATATGTGAAGACCAGCAACGACAAAAATGCCCGCACTCAGAACTCTGAGACGGGTATTAAGTGGATATTTCACCTTTCGCCCAAATAGGGCCTAGTTCATGCCTACATCTTGGGCACGGCGCATCATTTCATCACGGAACATGGCGGTAAAATCTGGGGGATCCAGTAAGATAGGCATGAAGCCACCATTTTGCGTCATAGAGGCCATGATCTGCCGCGCAAATGGGAAGAGAAGGCGAGGACACTCAATCATAATGAGAGGCTGCACTTCTTCAATATTCACACCTTTAAATGCAAATAGGCCTGCATATTCTAGCTCGGCGATAAAGGCGACGTCATTTTCCCTGCGCGCCTCCGCTTTCAGCATTAGTGTCACCTCGACCGTATCATCATCCAGCATTTGACGGCCGATTTCAATATTCACACCAATTTGCGGCGCAGGCAGTCCAGAGCGCAAGCTATTTGGCGCATTCGGGTTCTCAAAGCTTTGGTCTTTGGTGTATTGTGCCAATACGGACAACATGGGACCCTGCGGCGCTTCCTCAGGCGTAACAGCGCCTTCGCCTTCAATGGATAAACTGTCTTCTGCAGGTGTCTCTTCACCCTTTTTTGGTTTCTTGGCCATAATGCTCTTTCCTTGAAACGGATTGCAACGCAGCTTAGCTAATATAATCATTAGCCAAGATGGTTTGTTACGCCGTATATAAGCTTACAAACCGCAAGATAAAGGTCTTCCATGTTCGACGTCATCATTTATGCGGCTTTAGCCACAGTTGTTGTAGTTGTTTTTTACTCAGTTTTGGGAAAACAAACGGGATTTGGAGGCACGCCGGAGGAAAAAGCTGACCCTATCGATTTTGGGATGGAAGATCCTAACCGCAAACCTGCGCCTGATGTAAATCCAGAAATCGAACGTTTGGGTCTATCCGCCATTACGCAGCTGGACCCTAGCTTCTCTATTTCGCATTTCATGTCCGGCGCAACGGCCGCCTATTCTATTATACTCGAAGCTTTCGCAAATGGCGATCGCGAGCGCCTCGGTGACCTTTTGACCGATGACACATACGCCGTGTATGATGAGGCGATTACCGCGCGGGAAGCGGCAGGCCAAACTCAAATCACTGACTTGGGCCGTTTACGCAAAGCCTCTATAAAATCTGCAAAAACCGAAGGCTCAGTTGGATATATTTCTGTGCTATATGAAGCTGACCTGACATCGGCATTGCGAAATGCCGAAGGCGAGATCGTGATGGGTGACCCTGACGTATTATCCTCGGTGTCCGAAGTCTGGGAGTTTCAGCGCGACATGAAAGGCTCGGACCTAAACTGGTTGTTAGCGAATGTGGAACCCAGCGAAGGCGAGCCTCTAGAGGCCGACCCGACGCCTGACACGACGGCATAAAATGCGCCATCTGCTTGGCTTATGTCTATTGGGCAGTTTTGCAGCCGGGTGTTCAACCTTACCGCCGCCGCCATTGGCTGAGGACGTTCCCCCCGCCGAAAATGAGACGGTCTCCGCGCCCGCCCAGCCCTTGCCCGCGCCGCCGCCCGCGCCGCTCGCGCGTACCCCGCCCCCTGCCCCGGTTGAACCGCCGCCAGCCCCTGTCATTGAAGCGCCCGTTATATCTAAATTTTCTGGGCTACCGTTCTGGAATACGCACGACCCAACGCCCGCATTTTCTGCTTTCGTGCGGGGATGTGAAACTTGGTCTGATGCGGAAGACGCCAGCTATCTCAATCCAAATCTGCCGCAATATGGCACCTATGGGGATTGGCGCCTAACCTGCCAAAGCGCCACCGTGCTTCAGTCAGTCAGCCCCAGCCCCACAGATATCAGGCAGTTTTTCGAAGGCTGGTTCAAGCCTGTCTCCTTTTCCACCCCTGCCGCCGGGGAGGGTCTATTGACCGGATATTATGAGCCTGACGTTGAGGTGAGACTCTCGCCGAGCGCAGAATTTTCAGAGCCCATTTTAGCCAAACCTGCGGATGCCGCAAAGCTAGCGCTCCCCCGCGCGCAGGTTAATGCCCACACCTCACGCGTAATTGCCTATGGCCGGCCCATTGACGTGTTCTTTTTACAAATCCAAGGATCAGGCCGCCTGCGATATTCCAATGGCCGCGTATTACGCGCCGCCTATGCTGCAAATAACGGACGGCCCTACCAATCTATTGGCGCGGTTCTCATTCGCCGCGGAGAGTTGACACGCGATACAGCCTCAAAGCAATCCATCGCAGATTGGATGCAACGCAGCGGCCCCGCGGCGACGCGGGCCCTTATGAATGAGAACCGGCGCTATATTTATTTCACTGAGCAATCCATTCAGCCAAATGAAGGTCCCCAGGGCGCCATGCGTGTGCCTTTAACCGCTATGGGAGCTATTGCTGTTGACCCCCGCTATCACCCTTATGGTACGCTTATGTGGCTTGAGACAAAACTTCCCAAGAGGGCGGGAGATTATAAGGGAGAGCGGACAGGACTTCTTGTGACGGCGCAGGATACGGGTAGCGCGATTAAAGGGCCGTTGCGCGCAGATTTATTCTTTGGCTCAGGGGATGATGCGGGAGCGCGCGCTGGCGTGCAAAAGCACCGCGTGAAATGGACGATATTTTTGCCTAGCTTTATTGCGGACCCTGTATCGTCATGAGCGACCGTCCGCTAAAACCGGACGAGACGAAAATCTGGCGTCACGTCTCCCAAACCGTCAGCCCCCGCAGGCGGATTAAGGGTAAGGGCAGTGCCAAGCCGCTACCGACCCGGGAAGACTTTGCCAATATGCTACGTATCCCCGCGCCAGATGCCGCCCCCATAAAGTCGATACCGCAAAGCCTCGACGTCAATCAGGACAAGCGTGTTCGGCGGGGGCGTGTTGAAATTGATGCGAAAATAGACCTGCATGATATGACGCAAATATCGGCAAAACCCGCTTTGCACCGCGCCATCATGCGCGCAGCAAACCGTAATAAATTTTGTCTTCTCGTTGTGACGGGAAAGGGGCTTCGGGGGGATGGGGTACTGCGCCGGAATTTTCCCAATTGGATAGCCGACCCTGCCGTTAGGCCGCTTATCGCGAGTTATGCGCCTGCCCACATTCGGCACGGAGGCTCGGGCGCATGGTATGTTTTCTTAAAGCGCTAACGGCATAGCGGGAGGCCACTTTTCCTTAAAGGTCAGCACCGCCCCATAACTTGGAAAAGGCTTCACAATGAATGACGATAGATTTGAATTGTGACACATCAATCGTATCAGGGATGATATAGTCCTGCGCGCCTTTACTGGACTTTAACACAGCCAGTTTGACGCCGTCCTGCGTCACGGTTTTGCCCGTTAGGTCGCCAACAGAATTTGGCGATAGGAAGAGTTTCAAATCTGGCCCGTTCTTCGTTTTGAAATTTTCAGATAAGCGGAAGATGGTTTGGCCATTTTCTTGAGCAAGGGTCCAATCGCCGTTAATATTGAAGCTGGATTTTTTGAAGCTTCCAGCTTGCGCGCTATTAGCGGCGGCGGTGGCGACCACAGGATCTCCGGCACTTGCGACCGTCACTGTGCCCAGCGTAGCTGCGGAAATTGCGAAGCTTGCGAATGCGGCTTTTGTAATCGATCTCATTTTATCTCTTTTTCAGAATTAGTGTATTTGACTGCCGAGCCGAGGAAGGGAGGTAACACTTACACTCGGCAGTCTTAAAGTCGCATACATCACAATGCCCAAGCTTCAATTAACATGATATCACAACTGCGAGACCACCGCGTGACGCGCCTCGCCGTTAAAGAATAAATTTGCTGAGGTCTTGGTCCTGGGCCAATTTACCGACATGTTCGGTGACATAGGCTGCATCAATGGTGAAGGTCTGGCCGCTCTTATCCGACGCCGTGAAGCTAATCTCATCGAGCAAGCGTTCCATCACCGTATGTAATCGCCGCGCGCCAATATTCTCAACACTGGCATTCACCTCTGCTGAGAGTTTCGCGATTTCTGCAATCCCGTCATCCGTGAAATCAAGCGTGACATCTTCTGTGGCCATGAGCGCCGTATATTGCCGAATGAGGCTGGCTTCCGGCTCTGTTAAAATTCGCACGAAATCCGCTTCCGTTAGCGCGCGTAACTCCACGCGAATAGGCAGCCGGCCTTGCAGCTCGGGCAACAAATCTGACGGCTTGGCGACATGAAATGCGCCGCTGGCAATGAAGAGAATATGGTCTGTTTTCACGGGGCCATATTTTGTGGACACCGTCGTGCCCTCAATAAGCGGCAAGAGGTCACGCTGCACGCCTTCGCGGGAGACATCCCCGCCGCGCGCATCAGAGCGTGTCGTAATCTTATCAATTTCATCCAGAAAAACGATACCATCTTGTTCGGCGCGGCTAACTGCCTCGCGTTTAATCGCATCTTCATCAAGTAATTTATCAGCTTCTTCCGACAGCAGCGGCCCATGGGCATCGCCAATGCGTAGCTTGACGGTTTTGGTCTTCCCCCCTTTTCCAAACATAGCGGAGAGGTCCATCATCCCCATAGAAGAGCCAGGCTGTCCCGGAATCTGAAAGCCTTGGAAAGGTGAGCTCGTATCGGTTAGCTCTAATTCAACCTCTTTATCGTCAAGCTCTCCAGAGAGTAATTTCTGGCGGAATTTCTCGCGGGTCGATTCTGAGGCGCTCGCCCCGACAAGGGCCTCAATGATTCGGTTTTCAGCCCGCTCCTCGGCTTGGGTTTGGACTTGTCCGCGCTTTTCCTCGCGCAGCAAGGAGATAGAGGCCTCAACCAAATCGCGCACAATTTGTTCGACGTCGCGGCCAACATAGCCAACTTCCGTAAATTTCGTCGCCTCGATTTTGATGAAAGGCGCTTGCGCCAATTTCGCGAGCCGGCGCGAAATTTCCGTTTTCCCAACACCCGTTGGTCCGATCATAAGAATATTTTTCGGCGTCACCTCATCGCGTAAATCGGCGGGCACGCGCCGGCGACGCCAGCGGTTGCGCAGCGCAATGGCCACAGCGCGTTTCGCATCGGCTTGGGCGACAATATGGCGGTCGAGCTCGGAGACAATTTCGCGGGGGGTCAATGTGTTATCTGTCATAGGGATTAAATGGGTGGCATAAGCGAAAGGGTCAAGGCGCAGAGATGTTGCAGACATGCGAAAAGGTAAGCTGCCTTCAGGATTGAAACAGCTAAAACGTTCACCCCAACACGCGGGTTGGGTTGGGGGGCGGCAACCCGCAAATAGGAGGCGAAGCCTTCGAAAAAGGGACAGCCCGCGCGGCGGTCTCCGCGATGGAAACCAAAAAGAGTTTTGTTTTACGCAAAGACCAAAGCGGATTGTGCTTAACGCCCAATCAACTGGACCACGCGGCGGTGCTTACAGATAACGGCCGTACTGGATTGCCCTCGTTTCAGAAGGTGCAGCTCTCGAAATCTGGCCCCAAGCCTTGCGCGTTACCACAAAACCCTAGACACACCGTCCCTACCCACGACCCGCCAACGATCACTTGCCCGTCCCATGTGGTAGAGAACGAGTTTAATATGCGGGTGAAATCCTATTTC
>CALLBD010000003.1 GCA_938001915.1 uncultured Caulobacterales bacterium
AGCAATGTCATAACTTTCGAAAAGAAACTTCAGACATATGTCGTTCATTTGATGTGCAGCTTGTTGCCAAGTCTGCTCACAGCCGAACGCCGCCTGCGTCTCTCTTCCCAATATTCACGATGTAAAACAGCTGGTTACGACTAAGTCGTTTCCAAATTAAAAGCCCCGCTCAAGGAGAGGGGCTCCCGTATCCCGCCGATTGACTATGTGTCCCTCAGCGAGGAGCGCTATATAGGTAAACGAATTTTTTTCCGCAACACCTTTTTTCGTAAAACCGCACAAAAAACTGTTTTTCTTGCAGCAGTAAGGTGTTGTGTTACAAAAACCCCCATAAAACCGTGGTTTTTGGAGACCACTTATCCACAAAGGCCTCTTAAATGACTGTCAAATCCCCGCATTTTGAGCGCTTTCTGGGGCCTGTGCTTCTGTCGTCCCTCTTTTTCCTCTCGGGATGCATAGCAGAAAAGGCGATGACTGGCAAATCAGGGGACTCGCCAACACAGAATACCTCGAAAGAAATAGCTAAATCAGAAGACAAAATAGCAACCGCAGGAAATATTGGGTCACCATCGACGCCAAAGAACATCATTATTTTTATCGGAGATGGTATGGGGATATCCACAATAACGGCAGGGCGCATCTTCGACGGGCAATCAAAGGGGAAAAAAGGCGAAGAGCATGAACTGGCTTTTGACAGTTTTGAAAATGTCGCCCTGATCAAAACCTATAACACCAATGCCCAAGTGCCCGACAGCGCGGGGACAGCCACTGCAATTTTGTCAGGATATAAAACGAATATTGGCGCCATAAATGTGCGGCCCGATGAAGACGTGAAGAAAATGGTCCTAAATAGCTGCGTATTGAAACGCGAGCCCCCCAATTTGACGCAGCGGGCCAAAAAAGCTGGACGAGCGGTTGGCATAGTCTCAACGGCGCGCATCACACATGCCACGCCGGCGGCAATGTATGGGACCGCAGTAGATCGAGGCTGGGAGATGGACTCAGAGGTTGATGAGCGCGCATCAAAATTTCGCTGCATGGGGCTGGCGGGGCAACTTTTGCAGAGCAACGTCGATATCACACTCGGCGGCGGGCGGAGTAAATTTAAGGAGGCTCAGATTTCAGACTGGAGCGGAAAGGCTGACCGCACCTTTGTAAGCAGTGCTGAGGAACTCCGCTCTGCACCAAAAGCCCACGACATATTGGGCTTATTCTCGCCGTCGCATATGAGTTACGAAGCCGACCGCGACAACAGTCAAGAACCCTCGCTCGCTGAGATGACAGAATTCACCATTGAGGCGCTAGGTGATCGCGGTAAAGGCTATGTGATGATGGTTGAGGCGGGACGCGTAGACCATGCTCATCACGGAACAAATGCTTTCCGCGCCCTTAGGGATATGCAGGCGCTGAATGAGGCTGTCGAAACAGCAAAACAAAAAACGGGTGACGATACACTTATCATAGTTACGGCTGACCATAGCCACGTCTTCACAATGGCGGGATATCCCGTTCGCGGGAATCCTATATTGGGCCTAGTCCGAAACCCCGACCCCATTGGCGGCGGCGCAGCGAAAGACTATGCCAAAGCCAGCGACGGAAAACCTTACACCACCCTTGGCTATCACAACGGTCCAAATGTTCGAAAAGCCGACAGCCCTGCCCTGAGCGATAATGCTGTTCAATCCATAGACTATCAGCAACAGACGGCTGTTCATCTCGACAGTGAAACGCACGCTGGCGAGGATGTGGCGATCTTCGCCACAGGCCCCGGAGCGGACCGCTTCAAGGGCGTTATGGAGCAAGACGAAATTGGTCAAATCTTAGCGGCACTGCTCGAACCTACAGAATAAACGCAATACTTTATATATGGGGAGATAAAAACGGCCTAAACAAAGCGGGGCAGATGACCGGATAAGGCTCAAGTTAGGCTTTCAAGAAAGCATCCAAACTAAGGCGTCCCATTAACGGGACCGCCTCTATGCGGCGTATCGACTTTTCGCGGCACAATGTTCTTCAATACACTTTGCGCCGAAAACACGCTCGGGTCATTTGAAGGCGCGCTCGCGAGCAGGACGACCTCGATTGTCTCCGTAATCTTCCGCCCCTCTACTGTGCGCGCAACGTCATGGACGCCGAGGCTTACACCCGAGCGGTTATATCCCCGGCCGCCTAATGCAATACCGACATTCGCCGCAATTGGGTTAGGCCCGTTATCGTAAATATCACCCTGAATGACTTTGAAGTGGCTATAACCTTCATTATCCGCAATTTGCGCGGCCCGCAGAAGCGCAAAGTCTCTGGACTCATAGGCATCGCGGCTGGTGTAACTAATGCGAAACCTGTCATGCTGAAGCTTTGTATTACGGTAACCTAAGTCAGTCCCATATGCGGGACCATAGCTCCCGCCAGTCGACCCACAGCCTACGAGGCAAAAGCAAGCGGCAGCTGAGATGAAAATTTGCTTCATGACAAGATCCTTTGGGAAGCGTCTTTCGACCCCTTTTATGAACGCCGATAGCTTTTCCATCAACTTACATATCCTCAATCCACAGTTCATTATTTTGCCTCTGCGGTGATAGTGACATAGTATCTATAGTGACATAGTATCTAATGAGGTTCGGACTATTCGTGATTTAGCCCCTTTACTATAAACTGGACAAGTATGGAACCTACACCGGATGACTGCCTGCCCAATTTACAGGGGCCGCAACGCCGAAAACTTCTGCGTATCCCCCTCTTCCTGTGGGAAACTCGAGGTTTGCGGGCCACTCTTGCAAGCACCTCGCCGAATATTAGCGGCACCCCGCCCGTCATGGTCATTCCAGGCCTGTGGGCAAGCGACCGGACCATGCGGACACTTCGGCTTTTTCTCAACCGGTCCGGATATAATGCGCAAGGGTGGGGTTTGGGACGGAATCTCGCAGGGCGAGGCTGGGCAGGTGAAATTTCCGATTTGTCGGCAGGTTGGGCTATTGGAGAGCGCAATAAGCCCAACAAAGGCGAAGGTTCAGTGCCCGCCCTATGCGATAAATTTGGCGCGGAAGTGAAACGGCGCAGCGAGACCTTAGGAAGACCCATTGCATTAGTCGGTTGGAGCCTTGGCGGATATCTCGCGCGAGAGGCCGCCCGAGATTATCCTGCACACGTAAGCGCTGTCATTACACTTGGCAGCCCGCTCGTCGGGGGGCCGAAATATAGTTTCGTCGATAGACGATATCGACGCCAAGGCTTAGACGTTGATTGGATTGCGGAGCAAACCATCAAGCGCCACGCCATTCCAATTCAATGCCCTGTTGTTTCAATATACTCTAAGCACGATGCGATTGTGCATTGGAGCGCGTCAATCGATCGATGGACACCCAATGCCAGGCACTATGAGGTATATTGCACCCACACGGCCTTTGGATTTCACCCGCCCGCATTTCAAATAGTAAGAAAAGAATTAGATAAAATTCATCTTCGTTGAAACTAAAGTCATGTTCGGGCGTTCCACTCAAGCCTCAAACGCGAGTTACGCGGGGGCGAAACCTGTAAACTCAAAATTGTGAGGCCATATAATATGACCGATTTCGTGAAACGATACTTTGCGCTGACCGCCAGCGTTTTTGCGCTTGCCGCGTGTAGCCAAGCGGACGCACCACAAGCCGAAACAAAACCAGAGCCCGCCAAAGCCGCCGCAGCTGCCGCATCCGACGAGCTTTGCCTGACAATGGGCCCTCAAACGCCTCGCGATATCGCATCAGCAGCCGGATTGAACACAACCACTTTCCCTGTCGCCCCGGCAAGCACAGAAATGAACCTCTGCAACATCCACACCCATACAAATGCTGAGCATAAAGGCCCAGGATTTTCTGTATTTGTAAATGATAGCGATTATGGGGGCTATGCGTGTAATGAGACGGCCACACTCACCGAAGCAGAGCGCGCACCATACGAGGGCAATAGCTACGGAGAGGTTCAGCCCGGAAACACAATTGAAGTGCACTGGGTTCATACGTCCTGCGATGCGACGCCTGGCGAAGGCCTAGGCGCTTGCGTACCTGAGACCTGCGAAAACCCAAGCTTGCGGGTAGAAACTCAGGTCTTTCTTGTTGTGAATGACCGCAACGCGGCTAATTTCATGGACTATGCCTATCAAGGCAACATTGTAGGCGGATTACACCAACCTCTCGCCCTTCCTGCTGACACAGGCACGCCCATCCAATTCCTGGGATCGACAACAGGGCCAAGCTATACGCAGTCGGTCTGCTCGCCAGCTCAGGTTACCTGGTCAGTCCGTCCGCAATGCCAGAAACTCGACATCGCTTCGCTTGATGCTTGGGCTGAAAGCGGTAACGTTTTCAATGAAAAGAAAAGCCACGGCGTTCGTCAACTCGTCACGGCACAAGAGCTTCTGTCTCCCATCCGCTAGTTGGTTCGAGAATTTAGACCTAGTGAGCCTCGCCCTGCGGCGGGGCTTTTTCTATGTTGATAATGTGCAGCAAAGGCGGCATAGTTTAGGCTTAAACATGTAATGTTTCAGGCGGCTGCTATCTCCAATCCTAATTATAATTTGACGGGCCAAGATTTTATTGTTGTTGGCGGCGGGGGCTACATTGGAGCCCATGTTTGTAAACGGCTAGCAGAGCGCGGCGGCCGTCCCATTGTTTTTGACAATTTCGAAGCTGGGCATGAGCACGCTGTCAAATGGGGCCCATTTGAAACTATGGACCTGCGCGACCGGGGGCAAACACGCGCGGCCTTTCAAAAATATCCAAATGTGAAAACTGTCATTCATCTCGCGAGCTCAATTGAAGTCGGCGAAGGGGAGAGAGCGCCAGAAGAATTCTACGAAAACAATGTTTCGGGCGCGTTCAATCTGCTCATGGCAATGCGTGCTACGGGGGCAGATCGCTTGATATTTTCGTCGACCTGCGCGACTTACGGCGAAACTCAAAACATGCCGTTGCTTGAGTCGGAAATTCAAAACCCGTTTAGCGTATATGGGAAAACCAAGCTCGCCATTGAACATATGATCCAGAGCTACCACAAAGCCTATGGATTAAATTATGTGACGTTTCGCTATTTTAATGCGTCTGGGGCCGATGAGGGCGGGGAAATTGGCGAAGAACACGATCCGGAAACCCACCTTATTCCCAACGCATTAAAAGCTGCTGCAGGATTAGGCAAGGGACTAAAACTATTCGGAACGGATTATGACACTGCTGATGGCACCTGTGTTCGAGATTATATCCATGTCAGTGATATTGCCGAGGCCCACATCCAAGCTATCAGAGCGATGGACGGGGGTTTGACGCAAGCCGAACTAAACCTTGGAACGGGCGAAGGCTACAGCGTATTACAAATCATAAATGCGATTGAGAAGGTCACTGGCTTGCCCGTCCCCTATGAGGTTGGCCCTCGCCGAGACGGCGATTTAACCCAGCTTTATGCAAACTCGGCCAAAGCCAGAAAAATTTTGGATTTTACGCCTGAGAACTCCACTTTAGAAAATATCATTGAGACAGCCTGGAACTTTCACCGCTGCAAATGGGGTGTATAAAATGAAATTCATAACTCAATTTGCCCTCGATATCCAAAGCCATCGAATTAAAACATTGAGAAATGCGTAAAATGATTTTGGAATTAGCGCTAAAAAATCTATATATCACGCTGCCCACGTTAATTGACAAAGTATCACGGTTTAAAAAATGGATTGGCAACAACATTCTGGGTCAGTCAGAATGTGTGCGAATTGAAAAGATAAACCATTACGGCGCAGATAAAGAGGAAATATGATGCGATCACTTTCTATTTTGGACAAAAAAACCTTGTTTGATGCTGGTCAAAGACATCAGCCGGTACGCAAAGCAATTTTAGGGGGCGCAAGCAAGCCTCGCTTAAAAAGCTTTCAAGACGCAATTGCCTATGCTGACATAACAGCTGCGTTGCGAAGTATTAATAGTAAGCGGATAAGTGTGGCGGATATAGGCGGTGACCAAAGCAGGATACTTCCACTACTATTGTCGAAACATCCGAATATGGATTCGTTTATTGTGGACACATGGGATCAAAGTATTGGTCAGGGAACGACAAAACGCCCAGATGTTGGGCCAAGGATAAAGCTCATTGATGCTCTTTTAGGGCAACCCGAAACTTCTTCAATTATTTCCGATAATAGCTTCGATATTGTGACCTCTATCTCCGTCGTAGAGCACGTTCCAGAGGAAAACTTGACTGATTTTTTTGCAGATAGTTTGAGGGTCTGCAAACCAGGCGGAGTAGTTTTACACTATATAGATTTACACATAAGTGATGACGCGTTCTCCTCTCGTGGACACGCCACTGTTAAAGCGATTGAGGATGGCTGTGGAACTTTGGACACTCGCCCAAAGAACTGGGCAATGCGTTCGCGCTATGTGAGCAATCCTGACAACATGATGTTCAGATGGGGAGAAAGGCGGGGGAATATGCGTTTTCGAACGAAAACGCAAGCAGTCTGCATGATAGCTCGGATTGAAAAACCTTTCGTTTAATCTGGCCGCTTGGACGCACAGAATCATTCTCGAGTAACGCTCAAACCTGTATCGAATTAGGGAGCGTTCAGAACAAGATGTACGAATACAACGACTATGACACTAGTTCGGCAGTCGAAGTTTACTGTTTTTATTAGTTGATTTTTCTTCAGATTTTAACGTTGGTGTAACTTGCCGAATATTGCAGATTTATGGTTCTGAGAAATCATTGCCTTAGATTGAAAAATTTGTCTGGATTAGCAAAGAAACCTCAAACACTCGATTGACGAACATGGTAAATATTTCCGACCTTAAAGCCTATATTGCGGACAATCCAATGCAACTTGATATGATTATGCATGAGGTTTATGAGAGCCTCTCAGCGGATCAAGAACACTTCACTATGTTTGATGGTGGGTCTCACAAAGGCTGGCATGCTTGGCGTATGATACAACTGCCAGGATGCCGAGAGGTCTATGCAGTCGAAGCAGATCCATCCATGGGTAAGATTTTGACTGAAAACCTAACTAAGTGGCATAAGACCCCTCAACCAGAATTACATATAGTACTTAAAGCACTGCAAAATGACCCTGAAACAACCGAAATTCCTTGGATGTCATCACACACCCACGTTGGAAGATCCTCCATCCTCTCCACTAATAAAACAGCGCCAACAATCTGGGACACCCATACGGATGTAAAATATCGTGACCAGCTATCGGTACCAGCCACTACGATCGACCAAATTTTACATCCGGCAAAAAGCATTCCTTTTTTGAAGTTAGATTTGGAAGGTGCGGACTTCCTTGCTCTCCGGGGGGCGACTCAAACATTGACGGAGAAACGTCCGGTTGTTGCGTATGAAAACTCTTCAAAAGCTCCTCAAGTTCACGGATACAGCGTCAACGACATCCAATCTTATTTCGAAAAGGTAGGATATATTCCACTGAATTATATAGGCGTGCCAATGACAACCGACACATGGTTCGATTTTCATGAGGCATGGGCGATTCCTATTGAGAAATATTTAAAAACCCTAAAATTGATTGAAAAATCAATATCAAAAAGAATCGGATGATTGAGATCTATATGAAATTAAGCTCACAGAAAACACATGAGCTTCAGAACTTCATGTTTCAACTAATTAGAGAGGGGCTGTATACATTAAGTAATAAGCTCAACGGACGTATTCTACTTATACAATTCACCGTCTTGTGTGCCGAGCCAATTTGGCTGCCTCTGCGGCCGCGCAAAATAAATGATAAAATGTACTTGTTGGCATTACGGTAGATATAATTTCGCCTTCGGCAGACAGCTTATCCGCCCACCCTCCCTCAACAGGGACAGAGAGATAATATTTGAACAAGGCGTCAATCGTATTTGCCGCAGCGGCGTACATTTCATCCGAACCTTCCGCCTCAGCTCTGGCAATAGAGGCTTTAAGGAGCTCTGTTTGAGGCCAAGTTCTGAGTGTAGGGTTATGAGGCGAGCCATCAATATTCACCGAGTCACAAATCAAGCTCAGTTTTTCATTCCAACCATATTTAATCGCACTCTCATAAAGTATCGTCATATACTGACGAACGTCCCGGCCTGACACTTTAGAATAACAGTGTAATAGCCAAACCCATTCCATCATGTGCCCAGGTTCAACTGGAGCCCCATCTCCATCGGGAGACCAGTCTGCATGAAAATACTCCAGAAGCACGCCTGTTTTAGTTTCAAAGAAATGGTCGGTAAATAGCGCAAACATGTCATGCGCCAAGCTCAAATATTTTTCATCCTCCGTGCTTTTGTAGAGCGCGATGAAAGCCTCGAATAAATGCATATGCGGGTTTTGTCGACGTTGTGGGTTGGCGGGCTTTGGAAGCGACTCAAACCACCCCCCATTAGGCGCTGTGACATTCTTATTTAGAAATCGAAGCGTCTCCTCTGCAATATCTAGGGAAGCTGCATCTTGAAACGCCGCATACCGCCATGCCCCCGCAAGAAGAATAAAGGCTTGGGCATAGGTATCTCGCATATCGTCATGAAGCGCCCCGTCTCCTTCAACTAAATGCGCACAGCCCCGCTCAGCACCAGAAATAAAATCACCGCCAGCACTCCCGGGGCCTGTTGCAAACTTCCAGGCTTGATCACTTGCGGCTTTAGCGCCCTTAAACCAGCCTAAATAGGCGGCATGGGCGTATACATAAGCTTGTCGAGATTGAACGCGCACACGGCGGACATGGCTGAAATCGGGTTGCCCATCCATATTTAAGTGCTCAGCATAACCCCCTCTGGGATCTTTTGCAGTCTCCGCCCAATATTCAAGGGCCAGCTTGCACCAGGCAGTAAACTTATCACTCGCGGTGAGAAACTGAGACTCAGACATATTCAAATCCTAACTATTAGGCACCAATATCAAAATTTGATTTCTGAAAACTTACTGCGAGAGAAACAACGCAAACCAATGTACTCCGCCAAAAAACTCTATCTCCGATGTATTTCGTGGTTTCAGCAACCCATATAATGATACCTCAACCAGCAGAGTCGGGAGCTTGATAAGCATTGTTCATTTACTACCCCTAATCCTAATTCTGGTATGGGCTCGTGGCAGCGGTATCAAGTTTCTATTCCTAAACCTCAGTCTCCGCCCTGCTGGGAATGTGCGAACACTGGTTCATTTTTTAGAAATCGGTTTCTTGCACAATATTCACTTAAGTGAAGCGATTTTTGTTAAGTAATCGCCATACCCTGACTTTTGCAATGGTATGGCTAACTCCGCAAGGGCTTCTGAGGATATCCATCCCTTACGAAAAGATTCGACCTCGGGGCAACAAATACGAAGGCCTTGACGCTCTTCGATAGCAGAAACGAATTGCGCGGCAGCTAATAGAGATTTTGTTGTTCCAGTGTCCAGCCATGTTGTACCCTCGCCTAACAGCTCCACTTGCAATTCCGACCGGTTGAGGTAAATTTTATTTAATTCCGTAATCTCGATTTCGCATCGATCCGATGGCTTAATTGTTTTCGCGTAATTTGGAGCATTTTCATCATAAAAGTACAATCCGGTGACAGCGTAATTTGACGCTGGACGCGAGGGCTTCTCAATTAGCGAAACAACCTTACCTACCTTATCAAACCCTATAACACCATATCTTGAAGGGTCTCCAACTTGATATCCAAAAATTGTGGCACCTGCGTTTCTTCGCTTGGCCGATTGCAAGGTCTTGATGAATCCAGAACCAAAATAAAGGTTGTCACCCAATATCAGTGCGGAAGGCGAACCCGCCAAATAGTCTTCCGCAATAATAAGGGCTTGCGCTATTCCATCGGGGGAAGCTTGAACGGCCCATTCAATGTTAAGCCCCCATTGCGATCCATCCCGCAAGAGGGTTTGAAATTGGGCCTGGTCATGCGGGGTGGTAATTACAAGAATATCCCGAATGCCCGCCTGAATCAAAACCGAAATTGGGTAATAAATCATGGGTTTATCGAATATCGGCATCAGTTGCTTGGAGACGGCGCTTGTCATTGGATGCAGCCTTGTCCCCGTACCACCTGCTAAGACAATCCCCTTACGAACTCTCATAATTTCTGCCTCTGAACGGGCGATATATGCATCAACTTACAGTACCTTGCTTTAGTTTTTTCATGAAAAGCCAATTCTCTTTTCATAATTAAATTTCGAGGCCAAGACGCTCGCCAAATTTTTCAAATTC
Source organism: uncultured Caulobacterales bacterium (assembly GCA_938001915.1). Taxonomy (GTDB): domain Bacteria; phylum Pseudomonadota; class Alphaproteobacteria; order Caulobacterales; family Maricaulaceae; genus Litorimonas. Next base: position 10,199 of record CALLBD010000003.1, read on the forward strand.
CAATAAAGGGCCCCACCATGCTTCATTTTGCAAATACCACAACACCGTTGTTTCGAAGCCTTCATCGAAACTCACAGAAGGCTTGACCTTCAGCTCTCGTGAAACTTTCTCAGTATTGACGGCATAACGTTTATCGTGACCCGGCCGGTCAATAACAAATTTTATTAAACCCTCGTGCTGAATTTCGGAGTCGAAATGTTGATCCATCAAACGACAAATCGTTGTGACAACATCTATGTTCGTCCTCTCGTTATTCCCGCCAATATTATAAGTTTCGCCGTTCTTTCCAGATTGCAATACAGTCAATAATGCTGCGGCATGATCCTCTACGTATAGCCAATCACGAATCTGCTTGCCGGAACCATAGACAGGGATGGGCTGTTTTCTCATCGCTTTCAAAATGACGACAGGCACTAGCTTTTCGGGAAACTGGAATGGCCCATAGTTATTGGAACAATTCGTCACTATTATAGGGAGTCCATAGGTGCGGCCCCAAGCTCGAACAAGATGGTCGGACGCAGCCTTTGATGCGGAATACGGTGATGAAGGGTCGTAACGGCTGGTTTCTGAAAATGGGGGCGCCCCCAGGTTTAAATCGCCAAAAACTTCATCAGTGCTCACATGATGAAACCGAAAAAGAGATTTGCGGCTATCTTCAAGCCTATGAAAATAAGCGCGGGCCGTCTCTAGCAAAGTAAAGGTGCCAAATATATTCGTTTCTAAGAAGGCTCGAGGGCTATCAATTGACCGATCAACATGACTTTCCGCGGCGAGATGAAGAACTACGTCAGGTTGGTGTTTTTCAAAAATCTGAGACATAGCCTCCGGGTCACGAATATCCTGTTTTAAAAATAAATGGTTTTTATTTTTTGTAACCGATGCGAGGGAGCTTAGGTTCGCAGCATAGGTCAAACAGTCAACATTTATGACATGATGGCCCACCTCAACGGCTTTGCGAATAACGGCTGAACCGATAAAACCCGCTCCGCCAGTAATGAGAATTTTCATTCTTATTATATAGCGTGCAACAAAGACCGAAGCAATGTTTCGGTATGAGTCTAAATAAGACGACTTTTTGGCAATTTTCGTTGGACATTTTTACCCCTGAAAATTGCCAAAAAAATCAATGGAGGCAGAGGGAAGCTTAACCTACTCAAAGAGCGAAAAATTATAATTCTTTTCAACATTTTGAGCTAATTCATTTTATCTTTCGACTTATTGCCAATATAGGTTCTCCACGCAAAAAGGAGCAAAGTTATGACCCGAATTCCGCAATCTAATATTGCCGCCAATACACTGGCGTTCGAGACTGACCCACTCGTCAAACCGACTGGGTTTCGGGAATATGATGCGCGGTGGTGGTTTGGGTTGCCCAGTGAGGAAAAGGCCTCAGAATTGAACTTATATGGCGTTTTAGCTTTGGGGGAAGGTCTAGGAACCTTAATGTACGAACGCGGTGTCGACCCAAATATCGCGGTCGGTCATGACTTCCGTCATTATTCTCTCGGAATAAAAATGGCCCTTATCAATGGTCTGATGAACGCGGGAGTCAACGTGCATGACATTGGCCTTTCGCTGTCGCCGATGGCCTATTTCGCCCAGTTTCATTTAGACTGTGCCGGCGTTGCAATGGTTACAGCGAGTCATAATTCGAATGGCTGGACAGGTGTAAAAATGGGCATCGAGGCCCCCCTCACCTTTGGGCCTGACGAAATGGCCCGTCTGAAAGACATTGTTTTAAAAGGTGAGTCAAAACCGCGCTCAGGCGGGAGCTACCGCTATGTTGAAGGTGTCCGTGAGGCTTATATCGAAGACTTGACTAAAAACGTAAAATTATCTCGCCCTATTCGGATTGTAGCCGCATGCGGGAACGGGACGGCAGGCGCATTCGCAGAAGAGACCCTGAAACGAATTGGCGCTGATGTTATCCCTGTTGAATGTGATTTGGACTGGAGTTTCCCAAACTACAATCCAAATCCAGAGAGTTTAGACATGCTGCACGCTATGCGGGATGCTTGCCTGGATCATAAGGCTGAAGTGGCATTGGGATTTGACGGCGACGGAGATCGCTGCGGCGTCGTTGATAATGAGGGCGAAGAAATTTTTGCCGATAAAGTCGGCGTTATGCTGGCACGCGATCTTTCCGCACAATATGAAAACGCCCAGTTCGTTGTCGATGTGAAATCAACGGGACTGTATCATACGGATCCCGTCTTACAGGAAAATGGCGCGCAAACGGATTATTACAAAACGGGGCATTCTTACATCAAACGCCGCGTGCATGATTTAAAAGCTTTGGTTGGATTTGAGAAATCGGGTCACTATTTTTTCAATGCCCCTATCGGACGGGGGTATGATGACGGGCTTGTTTCCGCCATTGCCATATTACAAATGTTAGACCGGAACCCCGGTAAAACGATGGCGGACCTACGCAAAGCTCTACCCAAAACCTGGGGCAGCCCCACGATGAGCCCCTATTGCGCCGACGAAGAAAAATATGGCGTGATGGAGAAAATTATCGCTGAGGTTCAATCAGATGCGTCAAAAGGGATGAAAATCCTCGGCCAAGCTATAGTCGACATTAACATGGTCAATGGCGTGCGCCTTACATTGGAAGACGGCACTTGGGGACTGATGCGCGCCAGTTCCAATACACCCAATCTTGTTGTTGTCGTCGAAAGCCCTGCGTCCGAAGAAAATATGGTCGGCATGTTTAGAGAAATTGAGCGCCGCCTAGCGGGCTATTCTGAAATTGGCGCTTTTGATCAGAAGATTTAAAATACGCATGTGGGTCGCCTCTATTTCATTTAAATAGGAAACCGGAGGGTAACTAAGGAGCCCGTAAAACCATCTGTCCTGCCCGTCGCAGGATTTGGGACACGCGTTCTGCCAACCACTAAAACCGTGTCGAAAGAAATGCTGACATCCGTAGACCGCCACCCTCTATAATATGTGGTAGGTGAAGCTTGTCCGTCGTCATATAAAATGTAACCGTTCAACCTTCCTCAACAAAGTTCCACGGCAGCGGTTTGTCGAGGGCTGAGACTTTGGTGTCTTGGATATTGGGCAGAGCATAAGTCAGCCAGCTTTGCGGGTTCACGCCATTGAGTTTGCAGGTCTTGATGAGTGAGTAGCAGATGGCGGCGGATATGCCGCCCTTCTCTGATCCGAGGAACAGATAGTTCTTTCGGCCTGTCTGACGTCATCGCCTGTGTCTTAGATTTAGGTCTGGGCTAAGAGAGACTTTGCTCACCTTCATCCTCATGGAGTGAAGAATGAGAATGACTAGACAAATTTCTGGCGAGCGTATCGTCAAGGACATCAACCGTAAAACCCGTAAGCAGTATTTAGCTGAGGAGAAAATCCGGATAGTGCTGGACGGCCTGCGCGGCGAAGAAAGTATCGCAGAGCTTTGTCGGCAGGAAGGCATGGCTTAAAGAGCATAGCCTTAACAGGTCACATCAGTCCCTAAATATATGAGCCCATTCATCTTAGAAAACTCACATCAAAATAGTATATCAAATTGGGGCTGGACTGAAATGTAAGATAACGATTGCGGGTCTAAACTCCGATATGTCGAAGCCGTCGTGTCCTATTCTTGGCAGAATCGAGAAACAGGTAAAAGGGCGCTTGGCAAAATTAAGCAGTTCAAGAAATAAAACATCTGGATAAAACGCAATCATCAACAATAAAGGCTATTTCATCCATTTTCTTTTTTGGTAAATAGCAAAATTTCTTTTCCGCAAATGCGATATAAAAATCTAAACCCGACCTGCCATGTGAACGCGAATAGATTGGAAAGAAAACCGATCCGACGAAACCTGGCTAGTAAAGGACTACCTATATCTTAACCTTCTTAATCACTTGGAAGACAGCCGAACGCCACGAACGTCCTATCAGGACAATATCTTCCCTCGGGATCAATTCCTCATCCACATACTCAGTAATTCTTGGCCATTCGGGTGTCGAGTCGTCATCAATAATTATGTAACCACCTCGCTTAACGTAGGGCGCGAAGTTTACGAAGTCAGCCTTAACCCCAGCATAACTATGGTCTCCATCTATGATTAGAAGATCATATAACTTTTTCGAGGCAGCCTTTACAACGTCATCGTCTGTGCTAAATCCTTCAATCAAGGTAAATTGGTCCAGCGGTATTTTGGCCAGTTCTATATTTTGTAGCAAATTTTTCTTGTTTACTTTGGCGTGGGTGATCAAGTCTGGCACATTGTTTCCATAATATCCCTCCAGAGGATCTATTGCCGTGTAATGCACATCTTCGAACCCATCCGCAGCGATTTCATGTATGATTGCAAGGCCGACTCCAAACAATACGCCTACCTCGAGCACTCTGAGTTTCTTACCCTTTACAGATTTAGCAATAAGAGTACGCAAAAGAGCATTTTCAACAGACGTTGCGAGTCTACCCTTTAAGTTTCTCTCAACGATATTTATACGCTCAGCCGCGTATGCCAGCGACTTCTTCGTTTCGTTCAAATTCAATGGCTTGAGCCAGTTATTTTGTATTTCTTTCACATGTTTGGGCAATAACACCCTATTGAAATGGTGATAGGATACCCCCGCTTTAGATTTCTCTTTAGCAACGGCAAGTTCTGTGCTGGAAAGCTTATGCTCTAACTCATTTATATTTTTATCGAACTTAGATATTTTGGTTGAATTCTCTAGCATATTTAAGGCTGTTTGATCAATTTGACGTTTGATTTTACTTGTTGTGTTCTTCAGGTCCTTCAACTGCTCTAATTCGGTACGAATTTCAGCCAAACCGACTTGCAAATCAGCGTTCAATTTTCTGGTGGCTTCTGCATCCTTCGCACCACTAGCAAGACCTACCGCTGCTTGATCCAGCCTGCGTCTTATCTTGTTTGTAGCCACTTTTAGCTGCTTAAACTGCTCAACCTCGGCTCGAACCTCCGCTATATTTTTTTGGACGGTCGCATTGAAAGCTTCCGCATCATTATTGCTTTTGAGACGGTCCGATTTGAGTGCGTCTAATCGCGCCTCTAATTGTTCCATGCTTCTAGCGAAACTTGTACTATTTCTGTTAGACTCGGCATCCATTCGAGAAGACATCTGGGAAACAAGGGTTTCAAGGGTCTGAACCTGCTCTCCGACAGAGGCCCTGAACGCGTCAAGTTTATCTGCTTGGACAGAGTCAGCGGAAACCATCTGCGATTTTATATCTGCGCTCCAGGCCTTTAGTCGTTCCTTTTGCGTCGCAGTAGAATCGGACAGCTGCGTTTTTAGCTTTTTATTCAGCACTTTGAGCCTTTGCTGAGTGCTTTCGTTTTCAGCATCAAACTCCGCAATTTTCTTCGAATTCGCATCCATAGTCACCGCAGTTTGATCTAATCGACGGCCGATTTTTTCGGTGACAGATTTCAATCTATTCAGGGCATCAATTTTTTCAGAGACCTCGGTGACACCTGATGCTAAGTTTTGCATTTCAGTGGCTTGGGTTTCTAGGGAGGACTGATAAGAACCATCTAGCGCCGCGAGCTTATGTTCCAGCTCTGAACACGCTTTCTCTAGTTCTTCCGAAGAGGCATATCGAGACGATTTCATTTCCAGACGTTCGGTCATCCCTGAAATCATCTTTTTCGTTTCACGGGTTTGGCTCTGTAAAGAAGACTTATAGGAATTATTTAGCTCCGCTAGCTTGTGTTCTAGCTCCGAACGCGCTTGCTCTAGTTCTTCCGCAGATTTATATTGAGTCATTTCCAAACGTTCGGCCATTCCTGAAATCATCTTTTTCATTTCAAGTTGAGATTGGCTGAACGCATCAGAAACGGCCTGTTTGCTGGCCCGTAACTCAGCCTGTAAGCTACCAATTCGGGCTTGTAGTTCTGTTTTATCAGCTTCCACTTGATTTAGCTTAGACTCGAGCCTTTCATTTAATCTCTTTGCCGCCTTATTATTGTTCATTATTCGTGTAGATAGACGTTCAGTGGCCCGGCGGGTTCTATTAGTCTCCATATCAAATTTTTCATCTAGTTTGCCATCAATAAGGCGGGTTAAACTTTCACCGTCTCGTTGAATTGCCTGCCGCATTTCTTCCATCATGGACGATTTCAGATCAGCATGTGCGGCGTTCTGCCGAGTAGCTATTCTTTGTGCCATCAAATTCGCAAAGGCGACAGCGACTAATACAAACACGGAAAGAATGACCGCTATAGAAATAGACCATAGTATCCATTTATAGGGTGAAAAAGCGCTAAAAAATACGGGAGTTAAAAAGCAAATTCCAATTAAGGAAACAGCCAAAATTGATGCGGAAATATGCCGGCGAAAGAAAAACAAAGACCACTTCGAAAATTGCGCAACCCTAAACAAAACAGGGGATTTCAGTCGCAAACGCTCCCCAAGACTTAGTCCATTTGAAGAATTTGTAATTTTTCGAGGCATATCACTTTTTTCAACTTCTACGCCCTGAATGGGCTCTACGCGATGCCGTTTCAAATGCAACACCTTATCTACAGCTTTTGCTAGGTTGGCTTCACCAGGGTCATCTTTAAATGCTAAAAAGTTCCCCCAAGCATTTTCGTCGTTCAACTCACAAGGATATTTTTTCAAGGTATGCCAGTCATGAGAAATGCCATAGCGAACGATTGGGTGCCACTCACTTAAATACACACTATATCCGTGGGACATGAGATAATTACAAATATCTCGCCAATTATGCCCAAGATGATTCGTTTTAGCGTCCTCGAACTCGCATTCTATAACATTGGGATCGACAATACCCCATGGCACGCCTTTTAAGACTGAGAAGTCATATCCTTCGGCATCAATCTTCAGAAAGTCAATTCTCTCAAGGCTATTTTCTTTTATTATTTGAGCGATAGTTGTTACGTTTACCGTCGTTGTTTGTTCGTGAGTATCCCTAAATGCGAGCATGCCGGAAATTCCAGAACTTTCTTTCGACGTAAAAAATGGAACACCGGTTGCCGCTTTCTCACCTATCGCCCTGGCATCGAGGACAACATTTTTCATATGGCCTAGATTTTTAGTGAACACCCGCCGATTTTTTGGATCAGGTTCAAAGGCAAATATACTCCAGTCTTTCTTAGCAAATGCCCGGGAGCTGCCTCCTGTGTGACCACCCACATCAATCATGGTTTTAGGACTTATATGATCAGAGAGTTCGAAAATGATTGCTGTTTCATCCAGAGATGCGGCCGCCTGGCGATCAAACTCTCTAAAGACAGGCGCCTTTTGAAAAGATGTCGCGATTGACTTCAGTCTAGAATAAAGCCCTTGACGAATGACATCGAGATTATGGTTCTTGAAAGCCAATGACCTCGCGTTATTTATTAACCGTGCCCTCTCTTGATCATTTCTTATAAGGTCGGTTATCGTGGCTTTTAGTCGCTCGACTGATGGTTGATTCACAACTGTAGCACAATCCTGCTTTTCTGCATATGAGATTGTGGCAGTCTCACTCGGACCATGCATTAATAGCGCAGACCCGGAGGCCAAACACTCAGGAAATTTATTCGCAAATGAGTCCGCGATATACTTGATAGACAACTCGTCGAAATTATACAAAATCACAACACAATCGGCATGTTTTAACCAATTTCGGTAGGCCGACGGGCTGCGAGACTTTAAATCAACCTTTATCGAGCCAAAATGACCGACCTCAGATTTCACTGCGTCCCACCAATGGGGTTTGGTCAAAACTTCAAATTTTATTCTAAGATCTGTGGAGAGTTCTTCAATCGCATTTGCCAAACGAATGAAACTGGCTCTATTCATATTCTCGGCTAGGCCGCCAGCATACCGCACTTTGAAGGGTCTATTTTCTAATGGCACCTTGTTGACGGGGACCCATTCAGAGGGGATGACCCCATTTGCGAGCGGCTCAAAATTCACACCATACCGTCTTCCAAAATTACTAGACATCGCAGCGCTTATACTGAAATTCCAAGAAGATTTTGACAGGAGAAACCTAAAGTCCCTATCCATTGTTTTGAATAACAAAGGATCATATTCTTCTAGACTGGATGGCCAGTCGTCTACAATCCACGTAACGAACGGTCGGTCCAATGTCTTTATGACATTCATTGCAAAGCGATGCAGAGCTTGGTTTTCTGGAACGGGGCGGTAAAAAATTAGGTCGGGGTTAAATCCCATCACCTCCGCGAATGCCGCCTCTAAAGTAAAGTCAATCCGCTTCTTATTCTTTAATATTTTAACATTTGCGCCAAACGCACCACTGATTCCTAGAATTTTTGCTTGCGGCCATTCACCAAACAAATTTTTCTTTATTTGCCCCGTCGCCGAGTAGTCACCTATTGCGGTCAAGTCAAAGATTGCGATCTTAGGGTATTTCTGATTATTCACGAATTCGTCCTATTACGCTATAATTTGGGAAGCTCTTTTTTTAGATCTGAGCGCCGAAACACCTCAAGTTTTCCACCAACTGTACAATTAACAATTTCTCTACCATTAGCCTCAAAGGCCTCTTTGGACAGTTCATACATGTCAGACATTTTACCAGTATCAGCTGCTTGCCATTTTTTGCCCCTAAAATAGCTCGGATCGAAATGATTTAAATCATCTTCGACCTGATCAATTACGTCCCCCTCTTTAAGATTTTCAGGCTGTACATATGAATTATCCACGCCAATCAAGAGGACCTTCTTGAAACCTAAGGCATAGGCCATTTGCATATGGAAAAAGGTGACTGTTGAGCGCCAGGAAATATTCTTCGTATAGTCTTGGCTAAATGCCGCATGCCCTACAGAGTTGAAGTAAAATGTATTCGGCGATTGCTGCATGCAATATGAAAGCCAATAAGGATAAAGCTTTTTTACGTCATTCAGCTCATTAAATTGCATAGCGCCCTGCTCTGCGACCAAGTAATTCGTAACGCTTAGGAATGTTGCTAGTTCGCGCAAACGATTATTCAAAACCGCAAAATTTGAGATAAAAACCGTGTGGCCTTCAAGTAAATCTAAGTCTGTTTCTTTGAGGCTCGGGCCATTTCCGACGATTACACATGTATCACTCGTTTTGGATTTGCGAAAAGCCTCGACAAATTCAACCGTTCGATCAAGTTCAGCATTTTTCCATTTTCTTAAGAAGGCCCAGCGCTGATCCCCGACGGTATAGCAAACATGGTTTGGCACGGTTTTGGTTTCAATTGGAATGCGGCGGCAGTAAGAAACTGGCAGACTCTTTCTATGTTCTAAAAGGGCGGTTTTTGTTGTTCGTGTAACAATCCGGTCTTTATTTCGCGTCAAAAATTTTGTTGTATGGAAGTCGCCGTTAAAAGTTTTGACGAGTTCACTTGTGAGGCTTTCAATCTTTTGAATGGCGTCTGTTTCATTTCTATCCACATTCTGCAAAATGCCATCGTTAGAATAAAGCAAACACTCAGCATAACGCCGTATCCAATCGATATGGGAGTAATTAAAGTTCTCCTTTAACATCCCAATGACTTCACGAAGGCTTTTGTCACGGGCCCCCATAGTTTTGTTTTCGGAATAGTACCGCGCGCAAGCGAGTGTTCGATCAAGATACTTGAACTTGGCCCCCGACTTGCACGCCCGGATCCAAAACTCGTAATCCATACAGAAATTTAAATCTTTGCGCAGAATACCAATTTTTTCAATCAAGCGACGACGTATGAAAGTTGCCGGCTGTAGAATTCCCACCTCCTTGTGCAAACGCCAAGAAAGTTGGTCGGGGTTTTTGACGACATAAGCATCTCGCAAGTATTCATTATTCTTACCGACATAAACACCTCGCCCGTATATGATATCTAGGGAGTCGTCAGCTTCAAAAGCCTCGACCACTACTTTAAAGACGTTAGGGTCTGGATAGTAATCATCAGAATTTATCCAAGCGATAATGTCTCCTTTTGCTTCCATCATCCCTCTTGAAATAGCGTCGGCCTGCCCTTCGTCCGGCTCCGCAATTAATCGACTTTTTGGATGATTTTTTACAATTTCGCGACTATTGTCTGTAGAGCCTGGATCGTATACGAGATGCTCAATCGGGGCTCTTGTTTGAAACCAAACAGTTTCCAGACATTCAGGTAAAAACTCTCCCTGATTATAAGACGGAGTAATCGCAGAAATTTGCAATTTAATTTTCTTTTTCGGAGCTTCAAACTTCGGTTCGGTTAAACTAACTGCCTTCTTGTTAGGCTCAGACGACACTTTTCCGATACCTGTAGGTTCACGTTTTGGTGCAGACTTATTGCCCAATAGCTGGTCTATATAATTTGTGTCCGTAGTGATTTTCTTGAGAACATCTCTCATTTGATCTTCGGAGTAGAACGCTTGGAAATAACGGAGATCGAAACATTTTTGTACGAATTCAGGACCCATCACGTCCATATTGGCTTTGATTTTTCCATAAAGCTCGGAGTACCATTTGTTGTCGCCAATATTCGTACGTTTAATTTCTATTTTTTTACCTAAAAAATTTGAAACTATTTCAGACTTTTGATTGTCTGACGCTTCAGTTTTAAGAATAAGAACCCGAAATTTATCATTTTCAAATTCAAAGGAATATTTACTCTTATCGTGATCCATATTCAGGACATCAATGCCTGTTGCAGGAATAAAGTCACTTTTAAACCAATAGTCAGGCACGCCTGGTCGGTAACTCCTTAACCTTTTTAGAATTTTTTCATCTGACAATTTGCGTGGGGCGTTCTGGAAGACGGCAGAAATATTTCTAAATACCGGCTCCCTTATTGGCGTAATAATTGATATTTTTTCTACAACTTGGCAAGCGTTGAAGGCCTCTATCGACTGCAAAAGGTTCAGCGGCACCGTCAAGTGGTCTGAACTATCCATATGCCAGCCAATGGATGTTTTCAATTGCTCGCTATGCAGCGCATGAATATCGTAGCAACTTATATTTCCTCGACTCAAAGCCATCGAGATGGACGACGATGCGACCTTACCCATTGAGTAGACAAAAACATCGTTATATTCAGGTGTAATTAACCTTCCGCCAACCTTTTCAGGTTTGCCCTTTACCAAATTCATTTATACGCCCTCATTTTAAAATCACCACTATCACTCCTAAGGTCAGGAGAAAAGATAGTTTTTGTCCGAATTTACAAAATCGAACAATTTAAAATCATCTTGGAAAACTTCTTGAATTAAAGGCCTTATTACGGCGATGTCGACCGGCAAGTCACGCTTAGATTTATTTTTGCGAGGCAGAATTTTCACGTTTTTCCCAGCCTTTGAGGCGATGAATGCCAAAAGCTGGTCATGGTTTTCTAGGGATGCAGCAATTATTTTTCCCTCTCTGATTAATTTTTGCGCGCTGACCAAGGAGTTGTCTCGCGATACATATAGAGTTTGGGAAAGAATGTAATTTTTCGAAATGCTCTCATGTAAGAAATCAACAGGAGACAGGCTCCGAGCGACATCGTGCAAGAGATGGGAGTCGCGATAATAGACATCGGAGTAAAAAGAAATATAGCGATCTACTGGCTCTCTCAAAATCGTAAAATAAAGAGGGCGCGGCCCAACTTTTTTTAGAAACTCCTCATAGCGGACATGGCCACCTATACAGCGATAGTCAGAAAGCTGCTCACGGGTCAGACTCCTAAATAATGCAACACGTTGCCACCGTCCAAAATGGGCCACTTTATTATTGCCAAACATGCTTCTCATGCAAGAGGTCACCGATGTGCCGGCAGTTTTTGGTATATGAATATGAACGAATTTGACGGCCATTTACTTATTCCGAACTTCAAGCGATCTCTTGACCCCAGAGGCATTGAAAGCACCAGAGAAAAGTGTTATCTTTGGCCTACATAGCCTTGAATGCAAGCGGATTATGAAGTCCACTGACACATGCTTTTCAATATTATAAGACCTTTAAGATGAGTAATGAAGTGAAACATTTTTAACCCGTATAGAGGCCGTGAAAAACTGACAGCACCGATTTCCGCGTTGACTTCGCACTCCACCGAAAATCTGCAGACTTTTTATACTATTTAAAAGCTGACACCCTGCCAATATAGACCCTACATCATAAAGGCATGGATTTAGTGCGCCATAAAAGACCTAAAGCTCGCCCAAACTTTGCAAATCATATTTAGGTTTACCCGTAGGAGAATTACTTGCGACACCGTAGATATCAAATTTAAATACGGAACCCTCCCAAAAGCGATTCAAGAACCCTCTCCCTACTTTCAGAGGTCTCTGATTACCAGTCGGCCCAGACCACAAAAGTTCACCTTGAACATATACCTGACCCAATCCTGTCTCATCTACAGACAGAACCAATCTTTGCCGCTCTAAAGCATTTCCGCCCTTTGCCACAATTTTGCCATTGGTCGAAACGCCATAAGTGCCGCCTAACTGATAAACAGCGAAGTTGCCCGCCAAAAAAGGCATAGGAGGCGCTGTGTCCGACCGCTTAAGCTTAACGGCATCAGATTTCGACTTTAACTCCACATCAATCGTGTATGGCGCCAAGAGATCCACGACGCGACCTTCCACTGAGGTCTTACCATCAAACAAAACACCATTCTGCAATGTATTGATGACTGAATCGTTGCTATCGACCTTTTCGTTACCCGACCCACTACAAGCCGAAACGGAAAATACAATAACAGTGGAACAGATTACTTTTCCAAGAACCGAAAACCGTTTAATCATTAGAAACACCCCGTAGAAAATTTTGAGAAAGAGAATAATCGGCAAAGGAGTTTTCGCAAAAATTTACTGTTTCGCGGTAAGTTTGATTGCCTGAAAGTTCAACCATTTTATTTTCCTTCTTCAATATAGTCAGCAAACAAGTCGAATTTAGCAGGCTTTCGGGGGGCTTTCTTGGACCTTCCTAGCTCAGAATATTCTTGGACTTCAAACTTAAACACAGTGCCCCTCCAATAACGACTTCGAATCCCCATTCCAATTTTCAAAGGCTTTTCCCCTCCGACCTCACCAGACCATAGGACCTCGCCCTCAACAATAATTCGTCCCACCCCTGCCTTGTCCACTGAGAGATTTATTTCCTGTTTTTTTTGAGCCACACCTCCCTCGGCAACGATTTTTCCATTCGTTGCGAATCCATAAGTTACACCTAACTGAAAAACTGAGAAAGCCCCCGCCAAAAATGGCATTGGCGGCGATATATCTGTACGCTTTAACTTCACAGATTCCGATTGAGACCTCAAAATAACTTTAATTTCATAGGGCGCATCGAAGCTTGAGGTGCCTGCTTCAATTGAGTTTTTTCCATTGAAAACAAAACGAGGGTCAGCGCTGTAAGCTTCAGATTTTTGTGAATAATTGTGTGGTTCATTTACGCCATCAGAATCAGCTTTAGAGATTGGGACCGACTCCCAAACGTGAGGCAATGTAACATGCCCCCAATATTCACGCCCCGTGCCGGTAACTTTGAGAACAGGGTTGGCGCCACGGTAAAGGAACTCCGGACCATCATTAACCGCCAAATTAGAAATATACTCATCCGGATTAAAAGCTTGGCTTGGCACCTTCAAACGAAATTGAGTCTTTTTATTTGGCATGGCCACTAGGCCCTTTGTTGCCCTTGGCGTCGAAAAACCTGTGATATAGACTCCGGCATCAGTCCACACCGGGACGCCAATAATCAAATTTCTGGGCCGATAGTTGAGTTTAAAAGACACGTGGAAGTGAAGATCTTGCCCTGATTGAATTTCATCGATAGGATTACCGAACTCATCGCACCAGAAATGCTCTACGTCACTGATTGTTTTGTCATTATGAAACTGCGGATTGAGAGTTTTATTATGCCGCTGATTTTTGCTAACCTTAGAGGGGATTAGCATCTTCTCGTAGATTTCGATTGCCTCTTCTGGGTCACCCTGAAAAGCGATTTCTCCCTTGTTCAACAAAATTGCCTTGTTGCAGAACAGTTTAACAGTATTCATCGAGTGGGATACCAAAACAAACGCGACGCGCTCTCTAATCTCCCTGATCTTTGCTAGGCTTTTTTGTCGGAACTGAAAGTCACCAACGGCTAGGACCTCATCGATAAACAAAATATCCGGTTCGGATACTATCATAATTGAAAACGCGAGACGCATCTTCATGCCGGAGCTATATGTCGAAAACGGCGCGTCTATGGCATCACCCAATTCAGAAAATTCTATAACTTCATCAATGGTACTTTCTATTTCTTGTTGCGTCCGCCCTAGTGCCGCACCGCGATAATATATGTTTAAACGACCACTTGCGCTTGCTGTAAAACCCGCGGTCAGATCAATCATTGAGGCAGAATTACCTAGAATATTTATTTCACCACTGTCGGGTAAAATTTGGCTAGACAGTATCCTGAGCAAGGTTGTTTTCCCCGCGCCATTAAAGCCGATTATTCCAACGGCCTCACCTCTTTTCAATGAGAAACTAATATCATTTAACGCCCAAAATTCACCTTGGTTTAGTTCAGAAACCTCCTTAGGCTTGAGCCCGAGTAAAGACCGTCCAGCTAGACGGGCAAATCTGCCTCGGGTAGCGGCCTCGCGCCGAGAATATAGCTTAGATATCTTATTAACTTCGATAATCGTATCTGGATGTGAAAGCATATTACACAATCTCGCGAAGCTTAAATTCCATTACATAAAATAATCGACATCCAATCAAAAAGATAATCAACCCGGCGCTAGACCAGAGCAACAATGGAATCCAATTTACAATATAACCTTCAAATACAATTTCACGGCTGGCATTCACAAAAACCGCAAATGGGTTCACATTGCTTAGGAGAATTGAGATATCTGATTTCCCGATTGGAAAAATCACACCGCTAAGGAAAAGTCCATATCTAAGAATGATATCCGTAACCCTTTCAAAATCTTTGTAGATTGCATTCAAAACGCTCAAAATCAGTCCCGCGCCAAAAAATAGAAAAAAACCTGCTGAAAAGACAACAAGCACGAGGGGCGCCGTTGCGCTGGGAATTAGCTGCATGAAAACCATAATGCAGATTACAAAAATTATCCTTACAAACGTTTCAAACACCAAATCAGCAAAAGAAGAAACAATAGAAGAAGAAAGTGGAATTGACGTCTTCATCGCCTCTTTTGTGCGAGACGCAACAATACTCATGGGAACTTGCACAAAACCCGTCAGCACAAACCAAACAGTGACCCCAAAACAAACATAAGTCGCCCTATCCACACCCTCAAAACTCGGGAAAACCCTAATTTGGGATAGGAATAAATATACCGTCAATGGGACCAAGGGTAATATAAAATTCCATGCAACACCCAACCCTGTACCATTATACGAATTTCTGAAATTCTTCTTGTAAACGCTCCGTATCTGGTCACGGTACTGATATACTTCATAGAATAATGCTGCTAAGGATCCGAAGAAACCTTTATTATGACGTGTATCCGATCGGATCACCGTCAAGGTTTTTCCTATATCCCTGTTCATTCTATCAAAACTCATTATATAAATGTTCTATTGCCATTGGGCGAAAGACTGTCGATGGGTATTAATACTGCGCCGAGCGTGCTTTAGGTCCAAATTTTGTTCCTCTTTGGTACGCTTATCAAGCGTATATGCTTGGAGGAACGCTACAAAGCAATGAAAAAAGCCTATATTACGGACAAAACTGCATTTGTTGTTGGAAACGCACCGTCTTTGTCCACATTCGATTTCGACCATTTGAAGTCACGCAAATGGGTTGGCATGAACGCCGCCTATCGGCACTGGGAGAACAGCGGGATTTACCCTACTCATTACGCCTGTTTAGATGAGGTCTTAGGCCTTTCCCACGCAAGTTCGATTTGTAAATTAGTTGACGAATCCGAAATTCACGGAATTGAAAAATTTTTGTTGCGGCAAAACCTTATCCTGAGCGAGCCACTATTGCACAATCACGAAAAAGTTTATGCCTACGAGAATGTTTTTTCGGAGCTTCCTGATCGAGTGCGCAATTTGGTTACAACAGGAAGTCACGCTGCGCTTTGGTTAGCTTCGCTGGGGTATATGGAGATCGTGTTATTGGGTATTGATGCAAACTACACCGAAACGGTAGAAACGGCGAAACTAACACATGGGAAAAAACTTGAAGTTTTTAAATCAGGATTAAACCCCAACTACTATTTTGATGGCTATCAAAAACCTGGGGACAAATTTTTGCCGCCCAACCCAATACCTGGTGTTCACACAGGGGCTTGGAAAAGAGTTGTTCAACACCTCTCTTACGCATCTCCTCACATAAAATTACTTAATGGCTCACCCCTGTCTCATGTGGACTCTACAGAATTCATAGATATCAAAGCGTTCTTTGAAAAAGCCTCAACAATAACTAGCCCCAAAGAAATTTTTTCTCAAACTGAACATAGGAAACGCAGGCAAGCGCAAGTCGCACTCTCGACCACATCGAAATTTTCTATAGCCCAATTTGTCGACAACCTTTCAAGTTCCAGATATAATCATTACTCGGGAGGAGACGACCAAGAAAGACTTCTCTCGAAATTTGGTTGGACGCGTGTAAAGAAATCAAGCCTCAGAACCCGATGGGGATTAATTTTCTACAGTGGCTTGGAGTACCTAAATTCGCCACCACACTCAGAAAATTTAATTTCAATAATTATTATCAATCCCATCAGCTCAGTTGAGGCTGATAGCGCTATAAAAAGGCTTGAGAGAGACTACGATACAATTTTACAAGTCACGGTTCAACCAGATAAAATATTCGTCACCCCATCCACAAGCGCCCAAAACCTCGACACGCATAGTATAGTCGCATTTGCATGGGATAGATTTGAGCAACATGATTTACAATCAGCTCTCAAAGCAGCGGTATCCGAAAACTACAGGGCGAAATTTAGGCTACATCGTCGGCTATATTTCTGGTCGGTTTTAATAAAAGACTTCATAAAATCTATCTTCGGGGGATAAGGCCGTATCAAATTGGAGCCTAAACAGCCCCCCAGACAAAGGCGCCGCTTTTATGGCTTCATCAGATAGTCCAATTGACGCCGACGTCACATAGGCGGCGGCGTCCACAAAAACGAGGCTTGTCGGACGAATAATTGGCATGTCCACGGTTAAAACCAAGTGACCATCGGCGTCGAACCTACGCAAACAGGACCCATCCCAAAAGCAAACCCAAAGATACCCGAAACGATCAACACACATTCCGTCTGGATATCCCTCATCCGGCGAAAATCGTTTAAAGACACGTTTGTCCGATAGCGTTCCATTCTTAAATTTGGCGACGAATATTACCTGCCGAGCCGAGTCTGTAAGATAAATTTGTGAGCGCTCCACATCAAAGGCGGGGCCATTCGTGACATGATAACCACCATCCATCTTTTCGACCCGTCCGTCTGCACCCAGCCTCCACCATTGCCCTGCGGCATCATCAGTTTCGGCATCCTCCATTGTGCCAGCCCAATATCCGCCTTCAGGATCAACCTTCCCATCGTTAAAACGGTTAAGAGGCAGGTCATGCTCGGGATCGGAAATAGTTTCGAATTGGAGCCGTAGGTCAGGTTCAATTTTCAATGTGTGAAACCCATCTTTGCGGGAACATACATACCCCCCAGCCTGGCGCAAACCTAAGGAG
The DNA here is from genome assembly GCA_938001915.1 of uncultured Caulobacterales bacterium. Taxonomy (GTDB): domain Bacteria; phylum Pseudomonadota; class Alphaproteobacteria; order Caulobacterales; family Maricaulaceae; genus Litorimonas. The sequence goes on from CALLBD010000003.1 coordinate 27,770, forward strand.
CTAATCGCGATTGGGGCATACCATTCATTTTTTTCGGACGTGGCTAAGTCCAAGCGAAAAAGTTTAGAGGATTTTATATCTACCCAAAGCAGCGTATGGTCTCGCGGGTCATATATTGGTCCTTCCCCGAGCTGGGCTTTGGCCTCCCAGACGCAGCTGATATCTAAAACCCTGAGGCTCATCAAACCGGATCATGCAAACGGGACAAAATTCCACCATCTATATAAAAGCTGGACCCTGTGACAAAACTGGCGTTATCCGAACATAAAAATAACGCGGCATCACAAATCTCTTCAGGTTGTGCAATGCGGTCCACGGGATGAACAGCAGCGAGCTCCTTGAAGGCCTCTTCACGCCCTTCAAATCCCGCAAGCAACATCGGCGTCGCCGTTGCGGCAGGCGCCAAAGTATTCACACGCACCCGTCCGCCCAAGTCAACCGCGAGTGCCCGAGTCAAGCCATGCAAAGCGGCCTTGGTTGTAGCATAGGGGACAAATTCTGGTTTTGTTGCCCGTGCGTGAACCGAGCCAATATTCAGAACGCTCCCCTTGGAAGCTTCTAAGGCTTGCAAAAATCCCTGCGTCAGCAGGAACGGACCGATGGTATTTACATTGAAACTCTCTTGCATAACTTCAGATGTAATGGTTTCTGTTTGGCCCAAATGCTGCACCGCCGCATTATTTATCAAGGCTTTTAGGGGAATGTTGCCGCACATGTCTTTAACAGTGTCAATAAACGCAGCCCGAGCATCCGCGTCTTTCACGAATGCGGACATATCTAGTTTCACGTAGTGATCATATAGCGCTGGGTCAGACGGCGTACCCTGACTTGTTCCGATAACGAACCATCCTGCCGCCTTGAAACCGCGGCAAAGCGCGGCGCCAATGCCGCCTCTGGCGCCCGTGACAAGAACCGCATTTTGCCCAACCGACATTTAGGCGTCCTTGAGAAAAGCCGCAATTTTTTCAATTGCCAATTGGCTCACATGGCGCACGGCATCCACACTATTTGATCCATTGTGCGTGCCAAATATACAACGCTCAAACTTACGTAATTCTGAGTCAGGACCTAAAGGCTCAACCTCAAAAACATCCAAAGCGGCCGAATAAACTGTCCCATCTTTTAGCGCTTTCAGAAGCGCAGACTCTTTGATGACGGGGCCGCGAGAAACATTTACGATCCGGACACCTGGTTTGAGTTTGCTCAATGTCGCCTCATTAAACATATGGTGGGTGTCGGGGGTGAGCGGGCAAGTGAATATCAAGAAATCGACGTCATCCAATCCCGCCGGCCATATCTTATTCTCAACAGACAACCCGTCAACAGGCTTATAAAAAGGGTCGTAAACCACGACGTCGAGGTCAAAAGCTTTCAATCTCTTGACTGTTGAACGTCCAATGTCACCAAATCCTACAACGGCGGCTTTTTTATTCCAAAGGGAAACGCCCGATGGCTTGGGCCAGGCATTATTGAGACGCACTTCACGGTCAATCATATAGGTTTCGCGGGCTAGGCCCAAAACATAAGCTAAGGCCACATCGGCAACCTCGCGGCCAAACACACCTGGCGTATTCGTAATAGGTATTCCCAAATCCTCACAGGCTTTGAAATCTACATTATCAACTCCGACGCCCCATTTCACCGCAGCTTTAAGCTTACCTTTCGTGGCAGCTTCGAAAACACTTCGGCTGGCGGGATCGTCTCCAATTATCCAGCCATCATATTCGGGTAATATCTCTTTTAACTCTGCCTCATTCATCACCTGAGTCACCTGAGCCGGCACACCCTCAAGACCATGTTGAGCAAATATATCTTCAAATTCGTGATAGAGGCCCAGCATGGGCGGACAGGTAACGAGAACACGCATATTTTTCTTTCAGCTCTAGGACCAACTTGTTGGCAGGGATTCCCCTGCAGCTACTCTCATGAGTAGCGATTCTGCAACAAACCAATCCGTAATTTCATCAATATCGACCGACTCTAAAGCGGGCGTAGTATACATTTGTGGAGAGGCGCCAATACGCGCTGACGTTTTTTTGAAACTCTCTTTGGAAAAGAAATACCCGACCGAGTTTTCTTCATAGTAAGGGGGTAAATCCTGAGTTCTTATAAGATTATCTGGATCGTGATTTATAGGAGCTGCGTCTTCCGTGTAAAATCGGGTTTGTAAATGATTTACAGCAAAGAGTGAGTCTTTGCCTGTCTCCAGCCCTGCATGATATTTAGCTATCATTTCGCGGATTGTCGCGGGCGACAGCAGAGGATTCGTTGTGTGGGTCATGAAATAAATATCGGAAGGCACGTTATCAATATCATCTTCCAGCACCAGATTCATTGATACGAAATCTCCGCAAATTTCCTCTGGCCTATCCCGAATGATAACTCGCCCATCATAGTCACCGTGCCGCAACCCTTCCGCAGCAAGCAAGTCACGCGCATCCGTATTTATCACAACTTGATCAATCTCTGAGACATCCGTCAATGTGTCTAATATCCAGCGGAAAAGCGGTTTACCCGCAATCATCCGAAAATTCTTCGACTTAACCCGAGCACTATGCGCTTTCATAGGCAGCAAGGCCGTTATGGTTTTATATTTATACAATGCTCAAGCCCTTATATTTACGTTTCAAGTCGGACGGCCCGTCAAATTCACAGCGGGTGTGTCTCACGCCTCGGTAAAGGATTTCTGGTCTGGCGCATGAGAGATGACGTTCTGGCCTTTCACGCGAGGATAGTAATATTCTTCCTTCTGAGCTCTCGACAGCTTCCGATTTTCGTTCTGTCCTTTGTAAGAGCCCCAGAACTGCATAATTCGGAAAAGCGTTATTCCGCCCATGTTTTTAAGAAAAGATTTTTGCCGCCTCGCAACACCGAAGTCATTGGAAATTCCAGCAAAGGTATAATGTATAAAATCAAAGAAACTCATATGCACTTCGGGCAAAACCGCCCTCAAAGTTAAGGCTTCGCGGTAATATCTGCGCTTGACCTGACGATAGGTTTCTTCGTGAATGTGTATGACAGGTGCATCGGCAATATAGGCGATTTTTTCGCCTGCCGCCACGAGCTGCTTACCAAGAACCATATCTTCCAACCCCGTAACATCTTCATCAAATTTAAAGGTCGTCCATGATGATTTTTTGATTGCGGAATTCGCATTGTTGATAAAAAACCCGTCTTGAGGCGCTTTATCGAAATCTGGAAAATATTTGGCGAAAAGCTGTTTTTCGGAAAATTTACTTACCTCATTGCCAATCTGGCGCCCATAAGAATATGTGGCGACATCATCTATGAGGGGCTGGATCAGGTTTTGTAGCCAACGGTCATGAGTTGGTATGCAATGCGCTGAAATAAAAATGAGATAGTCACCGCTCGCAGCTTCGCACCCCCAGTTTAGAGAGCGGCCAAAGCTAAATTGATGTTTGGGAATATGTACGATCTGACACTCATACTTTTTCGCAATTTCCAATGTCCGGTCAGTGGACCCTGAGTCGACCAGGACAATATCAAAAGTGAGATCATCGAGAACTTGGGACCGACAAGCCTTTAAAGCTTCTTCGAAATATTTCTCCTCATTGAGAGCCCGAAACACAATAGTTACATCAGCATTTTTCATGGATTTGACTAAGGGAAGCCTCTAGTGATTGCGCCTAAAAACAAGCATATCCCCTGCCTTGCCACAAGAGTCAACTTCGCTGTAAAATTGGTCATGTATCGGTAATCCCCATATGGCGTTTTCGGCGTTTTCGTATAGAGTGCAGGTTGAAATTGGATAAGGCTTAACCATGCAGACCCATAATTCGTCGAACGGGGACTTATCGACGCTTATCGACAGCCTGCCGACACGGTCAAAAATTTTCCTCCCCACTGACAAAGTCCCTCACAAAGAACAATTATCGGGCTTGAAGAGGGTCAGGCGGCTTTATTCCGAAGAGTCTCGTGCAGAATATTCGGACAGGCTTCGGAATTTAAAAACAGGCCTGGGCGCACGGAAACGATGCTTTATTATCGGGAATGGGCCGAGCCTAAACCAGACAGATTTATCGCTTTTGGATAATGAAATTACATTCGCCTTAAATGGATTTTTTCTAAAAGCCGACTCGTTGAACTGGACACCGACATTCTATGTCGTGGAAGATCATCTTGTGGCGGAGGACCGCGCCGAACAGATTCAAAATTTCAAAGGCCCGATAAAATTTTTTCCAATCTATTTAGGCTATTGCCTACCCGAGTCTGACGATACAATTTTTTACAATCATCGACCTCGCGTAAGTTACCCTGACGGTTTCGACTTTTCCCTCAAAGCCGATGAAATTACCTATACAGGTTGCACAGTGACCTTCTCTGCCCTGCAACTCGCAGCCTATCTCGGTTTCACTGAGATCTATCTCATTGGCGTTGATGCAGACTATAAAATTCCTGAGGAGGTCAAAAACAATCAGGCCTATGACACGTCTGTGCTCGACATGGAGACTGACGACCCCAATCACTTTCATCCTGATTATTTCGGCAAGGGATACCGATGGCATGATCCTCAAGTAAACAAGATGATGGAGGCCTATTCTGAGGCGCGGAAAGTCTGCGATGAAAACGGAATCTCTATACGCAATGCGACAATTGGCGGAAAATTAGAAATATTTGAAAGAACTAATTATCTCTCTTTATTTTCCTCCGAAGAACAAAGGGGAGAAAAAAATGGGATATCGACCTTACCCAAACTTCTGCTTATTGATTTCACTCGGATGGGGCACCACACGGCAACCGGTGAATTGAAACAGGCCTATTTTTCGACTTGGTCAAAAGATAAAATACTGCATCTCTACGGTGAAGTAGGGTCTAATTTTGGCCTCGTCTCCAATGGGAATGACTCCGGCAACTGCCTTAGTGATAAGGACGTCATCACCAATGTTCTGAAGTATCAGCCTGAGGTCATCCTTTATCGCCCCGTAGAAAACCGACCCGATCTTCATGTATTAGCCATGCGCTTAATCGCCGATCTAAAACGGCCCTATATGATTTGGCTTATGGACGATTGGCCGCAAAGCCTTAGAGTATCCGATCCAATTGCAGCAAATGCTTCAGACAAAGACCTCGCAAAACTTTGCAGTCAGGCCAACAAATGTATGGCTATTTCCGAACCTATGGCAGGAGCCTTTGGGGCGAGATATGGCCAACCCTTCGACGTGTATCATAATGCGGTTGACCATAAAATATGGGAAGCCATAGCCCCAACTGCCTTAGAGAAAGGCGCGCCGCAAAACGGTGAGCTCATTATACGCTACTCAGGCAATCTCTCACCCAATCTAACGCTCGACACTCTCCTCGAACTTGCCGAGGTTGTCGAGAGTATGTCATTGGCGCAAAATATTTGCCTGCAAATTCATACGCAACCACATTGGAAAAGAAACACAGCCCATCACTTCGACACATTTTCTCGCACGAGTGTTAGTGTCACTGACCTTGATACATCAGAATACTACAGCTGGCTCGCGGGAGCTGATATTTTGTTTATTGGAAATAACTTTGGTGAGTACACTCAGCACTATCTTCAATATTCTTTCGCCAATAAAATTGTCGAATTCCTAGCAAGCGGGCTTCCAATTATTGCCTATGGTCCCGAGGGGCTTTACTCCATGGATTTTCTGGAAACAACGAAAGGCGTTATACGTGTTCGCGAACAATCAAAGACAGCCTTAGAAAACGCAATCAAAACGCTAGCAGCCTCCCCCAAAAAAATGTGCTCACTCGGACAGCAAAATAGACACTTCGCGTTTTCAAATTTTAGCCTGGCAAAAAAGCGCACTGATTTTCAAAATTCCATCATCCAAACCGCAGAGGCAGAATTCAGAGGTTTTACGTACACTTATCCCCCAAAGCGCGCCATTACCTTTTCCAAATATGTCCTCCAAAACAAGCAGTTGAGAAGCGTCGCAGCGTTTCCGGTTCGCGTGTTAAGACGTGCGGCTAGGTTCGTGAAACGCGGTCTACGCTTTGGCATGCGTTGTTTGCGCTTTTTGAAACGGGTCCTCACTGCAAAAAATTAAATATTCTGAATGGCTAATTTGCTGCCTATGAGGCAGAAGTCCGAAGGGCCATGGTTTGTTGCGCGGGGTGAGCTATTGGCATTTGTCGTTTAGAGCAAAACTTTACTGGTGGCTCGCTTAGGAGAAAGACGTGACGTCTGAAATCTCAATTGCCATAAGCCTACCCATTCACCAATGGACCCCGCAATTCAAGGCCGTCTTGGGGTCTCTCAGGGCCCAGAGCGTGAAGCTTCAAATCGCCGTCATGATGACCCATGACGACCCCCGCATTCAGGCCGATCTAGATAGCTCGGGACTGTCATTTCACTATTCACGTATCGGGCCTGATGCGGGTCAAGCTGCGGCAATAGCGGAAGGCTGGGCACATACCGATAGCCCTATTTTAGGCTGGCTGAATACAGATGATGCGCTCATGAGCGGGGCTTTAACTGACGTTTCCAAAGTTTTTGAAGATCATACAAATGTGGATCTTGTCTATGGGCACAGTACGATAAGTGATGAAACAAATACCATCTGGGGATATCATCCGGCTGTTCTAGCCAGTCAAAGGTTGATTTCTCGTACCAATATTATCTCTCAACCTTCGTGTTTTTGCCGAAGAAGCGCGGTTGAGGCCATCGGCGGAATAAATACTAAATTACAATATACTATGGACTGGGATTTATGGCTAAGGCTGTCGGAGAACGAGAATAAGTTTAAGTTCCTGGATCAAATATTGTCCAATGTTACCTGGACCCAGAACACGAAAACAGCTGGACTATCGAAACAAAGGCTTATTGAAGTCTTAAAAATATTGCGCCGAACGCAATCTGTCTACAAAACGAGCGTCGGTCTTTCTGCGCTTATCCGCAACAATTTGTCGATCTATAAATCAAATAAACCAATCGATACGAATTGCAGGCAGCTTATAGCTTCAGCTAGCTCTGCAAAAACGCCAATCATAAATATGAACGCAGAATCAAAACGGCACCTACAGATTGAACATGAGATAGCAGATATAGTTTTCAAACGCTCACGAGACGCATTTCAGGTCGAAACAAAACCTTCGGAATCAATTTTGTCCTTTGACCCCCCCATAACGTCAGGCGCATCAGTCGATCTCAACATTTTGGGTAAAAATACGCGGTTAAAGCGATTTTCTTGGATCTAGGCTTCGCGTAAATTATCCAGATGCGCTTTGAACCAACCATAGGCATCTTCTAGGCCAGCCTCTAAGGAAATAGACGGCTCCCAACCTTGTTGTTTTAACCGTGTATCGTCCATGATTTTCCGCGGCGTTCCATCAGGTTTACTTCTATCATGCACTAATTCGCCCTCAAACCCGACAACCTTCATGACAAGTTCGGCGAGGCTTTTAATTGAGATGTCTTTCCCACTGCCAATATTGATATGTTCAGACTGAGAAATATTTTTCATCATATAGATGAGGCCATCGGCGAGGTCATCAACATGCATAAACTCCCGCAACGCATTACCTGTCCCCCAAATTTCCATATTGTCAGCCTTCGCCATTTTGGCCTCATGCGCTTTACGAATTAGCGCTGGGATAACATGCGAATTCTCCAAGTGATAATTGTCACCCGGACCATAGAGATTTGTCGGCATAGCTGAGATAAAATCATCTCCATATTGCTCGCGGTAAGCCCGGCACGTCATAAGACCTGTGATTTTCGCAATCGCATACCATTGATTGGTTGGCTCTAGCGGGCCCGTCAAAAGCGAGCCTTCTTCAATAGGTTGAGGCGCCATTTTTGGGTAGATACATGACGAGCCTAGAAACAGAAGTTTTTCGACTTTTGACAAATGTGCGCCGTGGATAATATTCGACGCAATCATCGTATTTTCATAAATGAATTGCCCAGGATATGTCGCATTTGCAACAATGCCGCCAACCTTGGCTGCCGCTAAAAAAATAGCATCGGGCTTTTCCGCCGCAATCCAATTTTCGACATCAGACTGACGAAGCAAGTCAAGCTCGCTTCGGGTTGTCGTCAAAATCTCCGCAGGGCCTTCTTGTTCTAGACGCCGAACAATAGCCGAGCCGACCATCCCTCTATGACCCGTAACCCAAACGCGTTTTCCCGCAAGAGAGTAAACGCCCTTACTCATGGCGGGATTTCCGATCCATTTCCCCCTTAACGAGCTCTAGGTCAGCCTCTAGCATTTCTGCGACAAGGGTTTCGAAAGGGGTTGAATGGACCCAGCCTAATTTTTCCTTCGCTTTCGCAGGGTTTGAAAGCAAAAGGTCAACTTCCGTCGGGCGGAAATAACGCTCGTCGATTCGAACAAGGACTTCACCTGTTTCCGCGCTCTTACCGACCTCATCCGTGCCTTTTCCAGACCATTCGATTGTCGTTCCAATTTTTGAGAAAGCCAGCTCTACAAATTCTCGAACAGAGTGCATCTCGCCCGTACCCAAGACATAGTCATCGGCCTCATCTTGTTGCAAAATTCGCCACATACCTTCTACATAGTCTTTTGCGTGACCCCAGTCGCGTTGCGCGTCCAGATTGCCCAAATAGATGACGTCCTGCAGTCCGTGATGGATAGCCGCGACCGCGCGCGTGATTTTGCGGGTCACAAATGTTTCGCCGCGCAAGGGGCTTTCATGGTTAAAGAGAATGCCATTAGACGCGTGAATGCCATAGGCTTCACGGTAATTCACCGTAACCCAATAGGCATATATTTTCGCCGCCGCATATGGGCTACGTGGATAGAACGGCGTGGTCTCGGATTGCGGCGTTTCCAAAACTTTCCCGTAAAGCTCAGATGTGGAGGCCTGGTAAAAGCGCGTCTTATTTTCTAGTTTGAGAATGCGGATAGCTTCCAAAATTCGAAGCGCGCCAATCGCGTCGGAATTGGCTGTATATTCCGGAGTTTCAAAACTCACTTGAACATGGGACTGCGCGCCCAGATTATAAATCTCATCAGGTTGTGTTTCTTGGACAACGCGGATGATGTTTGTGGAGTCCGTCAGGTCTCCATAATGGAGAAAGAACTTTGCAGACGGATCATGCGGATCAACATACAAGTCGTCAATTCGTCCTGTGTTAAAGGAAGATGAGCGGCGCTTAATCCCGTGTACGATGTAACCTTTTTCTAGAAGGAGACGCGCGAGATAGGCTCCATCCTGACCCGTTACACCTGTAATTAAAGCTGTTTTTTGCATATTAAATCCATGATTCTAAAGGAAATTTTTGCCAAGAAAGTGCCTGCGAAAACTTTCCAGCATTTAAAAGCTGGGAGTCTCCACTCTAACTGAGCTAATATTTTTCTTTTATCTGAAGCGGCCCCTTGAAGATAAAATTGATATAATTCAAGCCTTGATGTTAGTACAATTCCTAAGACTAAAACTTTCTCAACACCTCCCCATATTTCAGCTAAGGGTAAATTGCAACATAGTAAATTAACATTCCCTTAACAAAACAACTCAAGAAAAAGGGCTAAAATTTGAGATCTTCGGTTTTGACAGGCAAAGATAAAAAGCTAGACAATAGATTATTTTTGCAGCTCCCAGACTTTTGCACCTCTCGAAACAGAGACAATAGATAAATTTGATGGTCGAGCGGCGCTTGACCTAATTATATGTTAGATGCTGCAAAAAAGTAGTGGTATAAAAAACGCAATCCAGAGAAGCGCTTGATTGAATTTGTATTCGAATTACAAACACAGTTATACAAACCATGATCACGATTACCTCTATTGTCACTCACACAAATTCAGTCAATATAATGAGTTATCAAATTTAATGGTGAGCTGATTGAATCAGTTAAATGGCGACTGAAAAGAAGAAAAACTTTGGGCCGCACTATCCTTTTCGGAGAGAAATGCCTGATTCCTAAGAATAGTCCAATCAATTGCTAAAGTGGCGTCACCCCAATAAACGCTTCCGCTACATTCGGGTGAAAAATAATTCGTACATTTATACTGAACTTCAGTATCTTCTTCTAACGTAATAAACCCATGTAAGAAACCTTCTGGTACCCACAATTGAATATTGTTTCTAGCTGTCAATACCGCCTTAACATGCCGCCCAAACGAAGGCGAACCGACACGAACATCAACCGCGACATCCATGATAGAGCCTCTCATGCAACGAACCAGTTTACCCTGGGCAAATGGAGGTCGTTGAAAATGCAACCCCCGGACCGTATAAACATGGTGTGATAACGAGTGGTTCTCTTGGACAAAATCAATCTGCCGGCCGACAAAATCACAAAAATCACTCTGTCGGAAAGTTTCCATAAAATAACCCCGACTATCGCTGAGTGCCTTTGGAGTCACTTTGATAACATCTGGTATTTCTAAGCGCTCATATTGCATGAAATATCCTCATCGTTCCCTATACGCAAGCGGCACCGGATTCCCAGTCTTTTATCTATAGTTGGAACGCAATCACGGCCGCAACCATTTCGTCGTGAATATTTTCCCAACTAATCCTAAAAAGGCGCATCAATATAGCTCGCGTCGAACGCCGATGGAGGTCAAGTCGAGGAAGCGTTCGAGCATAGCAACCCTTAAAACGACTACCCGTTCAAAACTTAGAAACTAAACTTACTGAAACTCCAGACGTTCCTTAGACGCGAAGAACAAGGAGGCGACCTCTTCGTCATCGGTGGAGGCATCGGGGGCAAGATCAAGAATTTTCGCTATCGTATCCTTGCGCTGCCCAAGCGCAATTTCAAAATCACTTTCAATTCGATTCCACGTCCCGCTTAGCTTTAAATGCTGCATGAGTGTTTGGTAAATATCCACGCGGCCCATCAAGAAATAGCTCTCATAGAGAATTTTACTGGCAATTTTTTGATGAATATCTCCATAGGCGAGTTGCCCCAACATCGTCTCAATCGGCTTGACAATGAAGTCCAACTCCTCACCGATATCAGGCGTTGTCAAATAAATCTTCTTCGTCGTGAGCAACTGACTTTCGATACGCGCAATTTTTTCGGGCGGCGCACCTCTGTTGGTGACGATAACAATATCAATATCAGACCCATTGATTTCTACGCCGAGCTGATCGTGCGTCCGTTTTGTTTGATGTGCCAAATAATAGGCAATATCGCCCGACAGAAAGACAACACAATGCGCATTAATGACCTCTTGCAAATCATCATCAAGCCGCAATAGTGCGTCGCGAGCCCAGCTCAGTTTCTCAAGGCTTACAGATCGGAATTTATTCGCGAGCCTTGTATTTGCTTCGACGATTTCTACCATTTGGTCGGTCAGATATATGAGACTAAACGTCAGAAAGTCTCGCAAAATCGAAGGGGAAAGCCGGAGTTGATTGCCCCGCAAAATATCATATCGCAAGTAATAGCGCGCGCAATTGCTGACACGAATATCGCTGGACCCATAACAGGCGCGCCAAAGCGCAATGTCATTAATATGCGGTAATTCTTCTGTCAGCTCAGCCCCCGTGACAGGGCCCGCAGAGTTGAGAATAGTCTTAATTTCACTTTCGATATTCATCTTTCTTTCCCGTCTCTTCTTTGAAGCGATTAAGCCAGCCCCGATATAAGATTGACAAAATCATCTACGGTTTGATTTACCTGTTCAGAGTCATCCCCCTCCGCCATCACGCGAATAAGGGGTTCCGTCCCAGAGGCGCGTATGAGAACACGCCCGCGCCCTGCCAAGTCAGATTGCGCCGTTTCAATCGCCGCGAGGAGTTTGGGATGTGCCATAGGGCTCTTGCCCGAAAAGCGGACATTTTTTAATATTTGCGGAACCGGTTCAAACACGTTCAAAACCTCACTTGCGGCGCGGCCTTGGCGTTTAATTTCAGCCAAAACCTGAATGGCAGCCATCGTCCCATCCCCTGTCGGACTATAGTCCGTCATGAGCAAGTGACCTGATTGCTCGCCGCCGACATTATAACCGTCAGCCCGCATCTTAGCCGCAACGTGACGGTCTCCAACTTGCGTTCTGATAAGCTGCATGTCGTTGTCTTGCAGATAGCGCTCCAGGCCGAGATTAGACATAACCGTCGCAACAAGGCCATTCCCCCGCAGGCGTCCCTGCGCCTTCCAACTCGTGGCGATAAGACCTAATAATTGATCTCCATCAATAATCCGGCCCTTTTCATCACACATAATCAGGCGGTCTGCATCGCCGTCGAGCGCAACGCCAACATCAGCGCCTGTCTTCACGACTGTCTCGGACAGAAGATCTGTCGCCGTGGAGCCACATCCCGCATTGATGTTATCGCCTGTTGGCGATTCCCCTATAGATATAACGTCGTCCGCCCCTAATTCCCAAAGCGTGGCCGCAGCGGTAGCAAAAGCGGCCCCATTGGCGGCATCAACAACAATTTTCATCCCTTTTAAGGTCTGACCACTCGGAAGTGTGGATTTACATAGTTCAATATACCGCGCCTGAAGCCCGCCTGGCGAACTCATGCGGCCTAAAGCGGCCGACTCCACGCCCTCAATTTCTGGCTTCGTCAATAAGGCCTCTATCTCAGCTTCGGACTTGTCTGAAAGCTTGCACCCATCGGGGCCAAAAAACTTCACACCATTATCAGGAAACTTATTGTGAGAGGCCGTTATCATAACACCTAAATCCGCTCGCAGAGCTTTGGTCATTAAGGACACACCGGATGTCGGAAGGACACCTGCGCGCTTTACGTCGACGCCAACGGAAGTCAGTCCTGAAATCAGGGCCGCTTCTATCATATCTCCCGACAGGCGCGTATCTTTGCCAATCACAGCGCAAGCCCGGCTGCTGGACTCAGCCGCGAAATATTTACCGACCACTTGGCCTAACCGCATCATGCTTAGCGGCGTCATTTTCCCTGTATTCGCCAGACCGCGAACCCCATCCGTGCCAAAGAATTTTGCCATAACAGCCGCCTTAAATTCGCAAAAAAGTCTCCCAATCCTTTTAACCCTCAACGTCTGAAGCGTGTATTAACCCGCCGCAGAGAATTGAACGGGAGCGTGTTTTCAATTGGATATCTAAAGGCGAAACCGCTATCCGATGGGAATGGACGTTTTACTCACAGGCGCGGCAGGCTTTATCGGCTTTCACGCGGCACGGCGCTTATTAGATGAAGGACACACGGTCATCGGGGTAGATAATCTAAATGCATATTATTCGGCCTCTCTGAAATTGGCCCGCCTCGCGCGTCTGCGTAAATATGAAAGTTTCACCTTCCATAGCTTAGATATATCTCAAAAAAGCGCGCTAGACACCGCCCTCGAAGACTCTCGGATAACCCATATCCTGCATCTCGCAGCGCAGGCCGGCGTGAGATATAGCCTGGAGAACCCACACAGCTATATTCAATCAAACGTCGTTGGACACTTAAATGTCTTAGAGTTTGCCCGTCATAGGAAGGCTATCGAACATCTTGTCTATGCCAGCAGCTCCTCTGTATATGGTGAGCGCGCGGCCGTCAAAGGATTCACGGAAACTGACCGTGTTCGGCAGCCTGCCTCTCTTTATGCCGCCACGAAACTAAGCGGCGAGCTATTGTCTGAGAGCTATGCGCGGCTGTATGATATCCCGCAAACAGGGTTGCGGTTTTTCACCGTCTATGGCCCGTGGGGCCGGCCGGATATGGCCTATTGGATATTCACGCAAAAGATTTTGTCAGGAGATCCTATCACGCTCTTCGCGCCAAACCTTATGCAGCGAGATTTTACCTTTATTGATGACATTGTTGATGTCCTGCCCAAAATCATAAGCCAGCCCGCGAGTCATCACGACATTTACAATTTGGGAAATTCGGCGCCAAATAAATTGCATGATTTGGTGACAGCCGTTGAGATGGCCTGCGGAGGAAAAGCTGAGATAATCCTCAAACCGCAACAAGCGGGCGATGTTCAGAAAACATTTGCAGATATTTCTGCCGCGCAAAGTGCCTTTGGGTTTGCGCCCAAAACGGACCTGCAAACCGGTATTGCCAACTTCGTCAAATGGTATCGGGACTGGCATCAGGCTTAAGGCTCAATCATGAAATGATTGAACCTAAGCTAAGCCACATAGTCCCGATAAGTTACTATTTAAATCAACTTAAAAATCGTACTGCAGGCGGACAGTGAAGCCATCGACTGTATCTTCAGTCAATGTGGGGTCTGTAATCGCAGCCGCATAGACATCTTGCAGACCAACGCTTGATCCAACATTTGGCCCAGAAAGCGTCGCGTCTGAATTAAAATAGTTAAGCTGAATACGTGTTTGCTTGTGCAGCCACCAGTTTACGCCAACTGCGAACGTATCCAAATCACCGCCTTGAATACCTTCATCTGTTAGGTCGAGCGTGTCATAGCGGGCATTAATGGACAATGCACCCCAGCCGCCTTTTGTGACGGGGTTGTCCACGGTGACCCGTTTGAACTTACCTGTTGAGTAATTTCTCTTTCCGCCAAAGACATAACCGCCGCCGATTGACCACCCTGAGAAACTCGGATCTTCACTGCACACAGTTGACCCTTCGGCGCAATTTGCATTCACAACTGTATATTCACCAATGGCCCAAGCAGAGCCGAATAGGCCGGCTAGCTCACCGCCGAAAAATGTATCGCTGTCTGCGACACGGCCTGTTGAAATGATACGGCCTGTACTTGCGACGTAAGGACGTTGGCGATAGCGCAGGTCAGCCGCATCATTTTGCTCGCGATAACGGAAAGACGCGCCCGTGTGAATGATACCACCAGAGACATCAAATTTGTAAACGGCTCGGCCCGCAACAGCAATGCCTTCATTCCCGTCATTATTTTCAATCTCTTCTAAGTTCTCACCAAATACGCCAAGTTGAATTTGGTAATTATCGGCTTTTGTGGAGACTTCGAAACCAAGGCGGCGGTCCAGTTGGAACGCGTCTGTAAAAGCGGCACGTTCAATCAAATCTTCATCCAATGACGAATTTAATTCTTGAAGGGAATTTTGTGTCTTAAATTGACCTGCTTTGAATGTGATAGGGCTACCCTGTGGTTTCCAAGACAAATAGGCGTCTTCTAGATTCACATCTCCATCCTGACCGAAAGTCGTTTCGAGTTTATATTTGAGGTTTTTCCCAAATTGACCACTGCCTTTCAGGCGCGCACGTCGAAGCGACGTCGCACTGACGTCAAAATCTGTGTTCTCCGAGCTAGCCGAAGCGTAATCAATGTTCAAACGCCCACCAAGTTTCACTGTAAAATCATCCTGCGCGAATGCGGATGGTGTTGCCAGCATAGAAAATGCCAAGGCCGAACTCGCTAAAGTGGCTTTTTTGAAAAACGTCATCACTTACCTCATTATTTGACGTTGCGTATATGAGCAGTGATTCCACCGCCCCCCTAATCTGGCGCGGCTATGCCCACGAGAGATGACAAACACATATAATTTTTGTGACGGTTCAGTATATTTTTTATGACGCTTTTACGACGCCTGGGCAGCGTTAAAAGAAAAAGCCCCCGACCAAGTCGAGGGCTTTAGAGTTTGGCCTAGAATTTCCCAACAAGGTTGAGATACCACCCAATGTCATCTTCTTCTTCGAGCGCGCTGAGATATTCTTCTTCAATGCCGCCCCATGTAACGCCGAAGCCAAGCTTCGCATTATCATTCATATGACGATAGATACCTGCCTGACCGCCCAATCGCGTGATGGTCCCTTCACCGATGTCCAAATAGCGGCCCTCGATATGGGCATCCCATTGATGTGTGACATGATAGTCAAGGCGCAAAATACCCAAATCAGCATTTGATTTCGTGAAATCTAAGCTCTCACGGTTAGAGGTCACTGAGCCAGAGCGATGAGCATATTTACCGCCCAACGTCCACTTCGGTGAAATATCATAAGCCGTATCTACAGACAGAATTTCTGACTTCTGACGATAGTTCAGCGTTTCGCCGCCAAATCTCTGGCTCGTCGGAGACAAGTCTTCGAGATAGGTATATTTCGCGAGCAAGTTGAAACGATCATCCCAGATTGGACGGTAAGCCGCCGCAATAGACCCTTCGGTGAATTCCGCTTCATTGAAGTCGAGCGGACCTAAGTCGCCATTTTCAGTTTGGCTTGAAACGGCGCGGTTAAACTTACCTTGCAAGCGCAGCTCCTCGCTCGCCTGATATTGAGACGTCCAGCGCAATAGCCAAGTTTGGCGCGTATCATTAGTGTCAACATTTTCGTCCTGGCGCCATTCAGCGGCAAAACCAGCCTTGAAGCGCTCGTCACCAAATCCCGCCGCTAGCGCAATGGCTTCCCGGTCAAGATTATCAATTTTTCCAAGCTCACCCGAGAAACCAAAGTTCCAATTTCCAGGGTTCCAATCCACACCATAGGCATGTGTCAGACCATTCAAGCCTCGGTCATTGAACTGCAAGCGTTCTTCACCAAAGACGGATAGCGCATCTGTGTAACGCTTACGCGCACCGACGTTGAGCGACCCGAAATTACCCGTGGGTTGCGCCCGAAGCGGCAGATCATAGGCGAGATAATACTCGTCACCATCTTCCTCTTGTCGGCGCAAGCTTGCCCGAACGCCTAAACCGTCTTCGCCGGTTGAGACTTCGCCGCCGCCAAAGAATGTCTTTGACAATCGCACTTCCGCACCCGCGCCAATTCGGTCCGTTGTTCGGCTATTATCACCGACGATACCCACTTGGCCAAAGGCATATAATTCGCCGTCTTTGCCCAATTTATGCGATGCACGAACCGCCAAGGCAGCCCCTTCATTTCCGCGCGCATCATCATTGTAAGACAATCCAGCACTTACATCGATATCTTCATTGACAGCATAGTCGACGCTGGCTTCAGCAAAACTATTTGTGCCAATCAATTCACTGTCGGAAATATCCGCCCGTGCATTGAGTGTCAGATCTTTGCCAATCGCGAGTTGTAACCCACCGCCAATTTGTTCAACGGATTGATTGGTCGCTTCGGAATATCCTGCGAATCCAGCTTCGCGTTTACGCCAATAAAGATAGGCATTGCCGTCATGTTTCGAAACTTCTGCAAAGTTCACAGCCGCTTCGATAGCATAGGCCGTTGCCGCAACATCATCGACATTGGTCAGTCCACCTCTATCCGCTGCCGCGAAGCTAAAGCCGCCATCAAGTGAGGTAAAGGTTTCGACACCGACGCCTTCGCTGCGGGCGACTTCACCTTTAATATATGTTCCAGCCGCATATTGTAGCGTCAGGTCCATTTCATACAGGTCAGACTCCAATCCACCATCATCAGCGTGATTATAAGTCGCGCCAAGTTTGACATGATCACCGAACCAACGTTTGGCACGAACACCATATATGGCACCATTATCATTTGCGCCAAAGACCGGCGTGAACTCATAATCTGCGACGAGGACTTGGGCATTACCAGACTGACTTCCGTCTCTGAATAGACGTCCGTCATCACCTGTGCTTCCAAGTGGGCGCGTTAAGATGACACGACCTTGGATAAAGTCGAGATCATAATCCGTCCCATATTGTAAGCGGCGGCTTTCGATTACCAGACCCGACACGCTATCACGCGTTTCAACACGCAGCTGTTCGGAGCCAATCGAAATATCGCCGTGGCGGAGATAATAGACAGAGCCGCCCGTACCGCGCAGTTCATCGCGCGCCTGACGTGATCCGCCTTCGGCTACAAATGCTGTCACTTCCGTGCGGGCATCCCCAAGCGTCGTGAAGGCATTTTCATCCCAATGAAGTTTGGCACCATATAATGTGCGGTTCACCCGCGCGAATTCCGTGTCATTGAAATTCGTCTGGTAATTCCCCCAAAGCGCATAGTCATCGTCACGCTGAATACGGGCATAGATACGGCCAGATGTCGGCGCATCTTGTTCAATGACCGAATTATCACCGTATGTCGGGTAATAGCGATCAGGGTCCAAACGGCGGAGCAATTGATTCAGATCCTTATCATCCAATGTTGAGACGAGATCGCCTAAGCCCGCTTCGCCCGTATCGGCGGTAGCCGTAACGGTCCAACGGTCATTTAAACGCGAGCGAACATAGAAGGCGACGCGGCCTTCTTCAAAAGTCTCATCAGATCCAATCCGCTCACCGATAGTGGCTTCAACCTGAGCCACATAGAATGTGTCTTTGGATTTAACCTCAACCGAGCGAACCAACTTCTGAGACCCTGCTTCTATAGTAATAGATTGCTGACCCGCTGGCAGAAGCTGCTCGGCGACAAAGCGTCCATCCGCGTCCACGCGAACACGTTCACCCATAACCACGGCGGCTTCGCCCGGTACATTTCGGCCATAAACCTTCACCGATCCACCGCGCACACGCACATTGGATGTCTCAAGCGTATTCTGACCAAAGGTACCAGATGCGCGCTCTAGCCATTCGGCGCGCGTGAGATCAAAATCAGCGTCACCAATATATAGGACTTTGGGCGCGGTTTGATCAAAAGCGCCATCAGCCGCATTTGCCCGCAGCACATATTGTAGCTCGTAAGGCAGTCCCTCTGGGAGCGTCATGGTGGCCACATTACCCGTCACTGGCATAGTGAATAGGGGCTCACCGCGCGCTGAGCGCCTTGCATCAAAGACTCGAATTTCAAGCTTATCGGCAAAGGCGACATAATTAGAGTAGGTCGCAGCCTTGAGCACACGTTGTCCCTCTTCAGAGACAATATCCATATGCGCATTCAGACGTTTCACAGGATCAAGATTATCCCCCTGCGTTTCAATCTCCATCGCATCGACATAGGCGGAGGTAGAGTTCCCCCAGCCTAACCAGCGCTGCAAACGGCCTGGCGCAGGACTTTGGTCAACCTCATTTTTGCGATCACGACGGCCTAAAATAGAGGCGCTATTGTGACGTGTATCAGACTCCAAAGCTTCATCCGCATGTTCCCCGTCATTGTTCAGACCATTGCGTAGGCCGGCATTGCGGTTCCATCTGCGGTCTTCAGCGCGATCAGGAATTTCATCGCGTGTAATTGGCAAGACATCACCGGTTGCATTGACACCAAAGACTTGTCGGTCTGTTCCATTGCGGCGACCATTATCTTTAATGTCTTCATCCGAGATAATCGATCCAAACATCTCACCGGCGATACCGCCCTCGTGAGAATAGGTCCCATAAGGCCTTTTATGATGGTCTGAAACCTGACCGCAGTCGCTACAGTCTGTTCCCGTCCACAGCGCTTCCATTGCAATATCATCAAGCGTGTCAGGGCTAAGCTCGCGGACAACATCTAATGCGATTTGCAGACGTGCCTGCGCGGCGTCAACGCTCATGCCATCATCTGCATGAAAGACTAACACAGCCCGTTCGGCAGATTGATTCTGCGCCAAGAAACTTTGCAGTTCTGCGACTTTTGTCACAGCAATACCCGTACCATCGAGATTAAAGTCACTCATTCTGAAATCGACACGTAATTTTGTCCGGAAACCTGCACCGAAGTTTAGTTTCACAAATTTACCGCGCGTCGCACGAACAACCCGAGGGTTTTCCGTTGTAGGGGCATATCCCAAAGGTAACGTCCGCGTATCTGCCTTCAGTAAGAAGTTCGATCCATTCTCGGAGTCCGCAATGACGGCACAGGGAATGTGATAGCGGCCATATTCATCCGTTGTGATAATATCGCCGTTGACGCTCACGAGACGCACGCCAGGCAAGCCCGGTTCACCATCGTCAGGATAGCCATTTACATTCACATCATCATAGACGCGGCCAATGACAGGCGTACAATCGAAACTTGGTTCTGGGATATAATCCACGGTTGCCGTCGCGATATCTGAGCGTGAGCCATCTTCCGTATTTTCAGCAAAAGCTTGGTTCTCATGTGCGCCAAATGTCACATTAGGACCTGCGAGCAAGTTCAATGTCACCGTTACGGTTTCATTTGGCTGCAACGCATCCAGAGGCGCAGTTTCGCCTTGATTAAGTGACCAGCTGAGAACGCCGCGGCTGCGAACATTTGGTTCAAGCTCGACGGTCTCCGCACCGTTAGTGACGGCACTGGAACCAGGCACATAAGCAAACCCTTCTGGCAGGCGGTCCACAATATCAACGCCGCTCAAGGTCGTGGCGCTCTCATTTGTTACAGAGATTGTATAGAGAACGGGGTCGCCGATTTGCACGGTGCGCGGGTTCGCTGTTTTTGTAACCCGCAGGAAGCTGGCATCAGAAATTGGTGCTAGGCTTACCACAGCGGAGTCGGTTGCATCTACAGCACCCGTATTCAGCGGTCCAACCGCAGATACGACAGCCGTATTGGTAAATTCGCCTGCACTATCCGTAATAACGGCCACGTCTAATCTCATGGTGAAGGCTTCACCTGGCTCTAGCGTACCCTCACCATCACTCAGGCTCAGGCTATTAAAGCCATCAAAATTTAGAGCCGGCAGACCCGTGAAGGCCTCTGGAGCGGAGACAAGTTCGATGTTCTGAACCGAGACGCTCTGGTCGCCAAAGGCTGTCGACAAATCATCAGACAGAATAATGTCTGTAATCGAAGTTTGTCCTGTATTCTCAACCGTGAACTCATAGGTCACGAGCTCGCGCCCATCGTCCAAGCGCTCAACCTCGCCAATAGCTCTTTTCGTAAGACCCACATTTGGAACGCCGCAAGATTGCAGAGGAATATTATTCAGGAAAACAGAAGGGTCACCGGCCTCAATGTCAAAGGACAGATAGAAAGGTGAGTTTGTCTCTTCAGTGAAGTCAGCGATGACGCCGCTACTGCCAACCTCGGAGGCCCCAAGTATGGCAGGGTTATCCGTGCGCGTTGACACATCCAATGGGTCAGTTGCAGCCAAGCGGGTTGTCGAGGGCTCAGCCCCGTCAGGGTATGTTGGCGTTACAGTGTAGAGACCCGGTTCCGTTACATAGAACTGGAAGAACCCATCTGTTCCGTCATGAACAATATTAATATTATTCGTCAGACCGGTGGCGCTATTCGTCCCGGCTGGACCTGTAACGCTAATACTGCCGCCCGGAATTATCGCGCCGTTCTCTTCACAATAGAAATAACCGGTTGGGTCATAATCCTCAGAGTCAGGGATACCATCGCCGTCACGATCTTCCGCTGCGCTTTCGAAATTATCAGGCGCGCCATCCCCATCTGTATCAATGAGTGAGAGCGGAGCTGGGTTTACATCACCAGGTGTGTCAGGCGTGACAACCGGATCATTCGATGGAAGCGGTGTCGATAGTTGATTGGTTTGTCCGTAAGCTGTGTTCCCTTGCGCAGGGCCGCCATTTGTAATGTCGAGACGCGCTGTAAGTTGCACAGTGCCATTTTCGCCAACAGCAAGGCTATCTGTTCCGCTTAACAGTTCAATCAAGCTCACGCCGTCATATTCTGTGTCTACGGTCAGGTCAGCCGACTCGGCCACAGGCGTTCCAAATAGGGACGCAGGGGCAAAAGCTTCGGCCAAGTCATCTTCGAGCGTGACATTGGTCAGTGTGACATTACCGATATTTTCCAAACCTATTTCATATTGGACCTCATAAATTGGACCAAAGAGCTGGCGACTGGATACGGTGGTTTTTGTGATCTCTAAGCGCGGTTCAACATTGGCTTCAACCGTCTCAGAGACTTCTGGAGATGTGAAGGAGCTGCCGTCAAAGCTAGTCGACGCAGTGGCCAAGTTCGTGACTTGTCCGGCATCCACATCCGCCTGCGTAACCGCATATTCGGCTGTACAGGTCACGCTCGCGCCCGGTTGGATCCCGCCCGCTGGAAGCGCAGGACAGGTGACAGAGGCAATCTTATCATCGGAAATCGCGATAGGCTCAGTCAACGTTACATTACCCGCGTTGGTAACAACATAATCATATGTCAAAATATCACCGGGAATCATGAAGCTTGCCGTTGTTGCAGTTTTCACAACCGTAAGCGCAGGGGCAGATTCGGCAGGTAAGGTAACCGTATCACTCGGCGAGCTTACAGTTTCACCGTTCAATTCAGCGCTGGCACTTGCAATATTTGTGACCCCACCCGCATCAATGTCGGCTTGAAGCACGATATATTGCGCAGAACATGTCAGGCTCGCTCCGGGGATCAATCCCTGCGCAGGTATGGCCGGACAAATGACATCTGCAATTTTATCATCACTTACGCTTACGGGTGCGGTGAACGTTACATTCCCCGTATTGGTAATGAGGTAGCTGTAAACCACCGTCTCACCCGCTGTCGCGATAGACGTATTGTCTGACGATTTTTCTATTGAAAGAGCAGGCAACTGGCTTCCCGAAATCTCAACGCTATCTGTATCAGACGTGATGTCTCCACTGGTCGCGGAGGCGATATTTGTCACCCCACCCGCATCAATATCAGCTTGCGTCACCGTGTAAGTCGCTGAACAGGTCAAAGTTGCACCTGGAACCAGTCCTGGGTTGGCAGGACAGATCACATTGGCAATCTTATCATCAGACACTGTGATTGGGTCTGTCAGCGTAAAGTTACTCGTGTTGCGCAAGATATAATCGTAGGACAGGACATCACCCACGGCAGTGAAGCCGCTGGACTGTGCCACTTTATCAATCTCGATACCCTCTGAACGATCCGCGTCGACTGTGACTGTCTCGTCAGGAGACGTGGTTGTGCCGTCTGTCGCAAAGGCAGTATTGGTCACAGTTCCCGCATCAATATCAGCTTGGGTAATTGTATCTGTCCCCGTACAAGTTAGGCTCGCAGCTGGACGTAATCCACCAGTCGGAAGCGGCGGGCACATCACATTCGGGATACGAGAATCTGTTACAGATACAGGGTTTGTTACTGTCGTATTGCCAGAGTTTGTAACAACAAATTCATAATCGAGCGTATCACCAACAGCCGCGTAGCTTGCCGTCAGCGCTGTCTTCAGCAGCGTTAATTCTGGCGCCTGGCCGGCATTGATTGTCACCGCATCTGGCGGAGATGTTGTTGTAGGGTTTTCTGCAAAAGCGTTATTCGTAACCTCGCCTGCATCAATGTCTGCCTGGGTGACCACATAGGTCTCCGTGCACGTTTCGACTTGGCCAGGCGCTAGGTTTCCAGAGAAACAGAGGAAAGTCCCGATCTTGTCATCAATGATATTTGTATCACCGGTCAGCGTCAGGTTCCCCGTATTCTCTAGCTCAAATGTATAGCTCAAAACATCACCAACGGCGTCATAGCTCGTGTCCGCAGATGATTTACGCATCGTCAGAGCTGGCAAGCCATTTGCAGGTATTGTTTCAGAGTCTGGCGTCGAGGTGGTCGTCCCATCAGAGGCAGAAGCCACATTGGTAACACTGCCGATATCCAAATCAGACTGCGTCACGACATAGGTCGCGGTACACGTCAGCACACCGCCCGGTAGCAGGCCACCACTTGGCAGAGCTGGGCAATTCACAGACGGAATTAGGTTATCCGTAACAGTGATTGGCGCTGTAATTGTGGTGTTACCATCATTGGTCACAACATATTCATAGGTCGTGATGTCGCCCGGACTTTCAAAATTGATATCCGTGGCCGTTTTGACAAATCCAAAAGAAGGCATCTGGTCGGCATTAACCGTCGCGTCATCTTGCGGCGAGCTAATCGTACCATCGGTTGCGCGCGCGATATTGGTGACGCTACCCGCGTCAATATCGGCTTGGGTCACGGCATAAGTTCCCGTACAGGTCAAGCTCGCAGCCGGTGGCAAACCACCAGCGGGCAAAGCTGGACAGGTAACAGACGGGATTAGGTCATCTGTGACCGTTATCGCGGTTGTAATTGTTATGTTTCCTGAGTTGATGACATCATATGTGTAGCTCAACAAATCACCGGGAGACGCATAAGTGAAATCTGTCGCCGTTTTGACCAGCGTCATTTCTGGCATCTGACTAGCGTTGACGGTTTCATCTACCTCTGGCGAAGTAGTCGTTCCATCTGTCGCACTCGCAATGTTGGTTACGGATCCGGCATCGATATCGGCTTGTGTCACGACATATGTCGCTGCACAGGTCAAGCTCGCACCAGGGACCAATCCGCCCGATGGCGCGACAGGGCACGCAACAGACGCGATTTTGTTATCACTGACAGAAATTGTACCTGTTAGCGTAACGTTACCGCTATTTGTGACCTCATAGCTGTAATCAATCGTATCGCCGACACTATCGAAATCAGGCGTTGTCGCCGTCTTCACAAGCGTAAGCTCTGGATTTAGATCGGCAGTCACGCTGCGCACAGCACTGACGGGATCTAATGATCCGACGCTTGGCGTTCCGTCGGCAGAGGCGACATTATCGACCTGGCCCGCATCAATATCGGCCTGCGTGACCGTGTAAGAACCCGTACACACAAAGCTAGCATTGGGCGCCAAAACATCCGTTGGACAAGACAATGACGGGATAAGCGGATCATCGACCACAACATTAGAGATGGTAACATTCCCAATATTTGAGACCGTAATTTCATACGCGAGAATATCGCCCGCAGTATCGAAGCTGGTGCGCAACGCGGATTTGAAAATATCCAATTCCGGATTCGCTACACCTGTCACCACGGCGGTATCTGACACTGTCGGCACAGGATCACCATTAGGTAAATTCGCACCCACGGAAGCCGTATTCATAACGTCGCCTGCATCAATATCAGCTTGCGTCACGACATAGCTGGCTGAACAGACCATAGAGGCAGCAGGGGCCAGCGTTGCGGTCGGGCAAGTGACAGACGGTACTAAAGCATCGCTGACCACGACATTAGACAGGGTAATCATGCCGGTATTTTCGACGTCAAATTCATAGGTAAGAATATCGCCGGGTTCAGAGAAATCGGTGCTAATAGCCCGCTTTTCAAAGCTAAGACCAGGAGCCGCTGAACTGTCGACAACGGCGCTATCCGCTGTTGTAACAGACGGAAGTCCGGGCGGCGGCGTAGCCCCTACAGAGGCATTATTGACAACTTCGCCAGCATCAACATCGGCTTGGGAAACAGTATAGCTTGCGGAACACACCATGGTTGCGGCAGGTGCAAGGCTTGTCTGAGGACAGCTAACAGCGGCGATGATATCATCCGTGATAGAGAGATTTGTGAGTGTCACATTCCCTGTATTCTCAACATCAAACTCATAGGTGATGACGTCGCCCGCTGAGTTAAAGTCAGCCGTTGTAGCGCGTTTTTCAAATCCTACTGAGGGCGTACGCGTCCCGCCGACTGTGACGTCGACTGGCGCAGAAACTAATGTGCCGGATTGCGCAAAGGCTTGGTTCATGATTTCGCCTGCATCCATATCGGCCTGCGTAATCGTGTAAGTTGCGCGGCAAGTTTGAGTCGCGCCTGGAACTAAATTAGCTGTACCACACGTAATTGTGCCGATTTTATCGTCAACAACTTCAATATCGTTCGTAAGGGTTAGGTTGCCGTCATTCGTCACGGCAAATTCATATTCCACAATATCGCCCGTCGCCGTAAAGTCAGAAAACAGAGCCGTTTTCACGATGGAAAGCGCAGGATTTTGGTCAGCCGGAATCGTCTCCGTTGTTTGCGGTGAGGAAATCGGTCCACTTGCCGCAGACGCAATATTTGTTACCTGCCCAGCGTCCAAATCAGCTTGGGTCACGGTATAATCTGCCGTACAAGTCAGCGCAGCATTTGGCGCAAGGCCGCCAGCCGGAAGTGCGGGGCAATTGACTGGTGAAATCAAATTATCCGTCACAACAATAGGATCCGTCAAGGTGACATTACCCGTATTGGTGACAACATACTCATAGGTCGTGATATCGCCTGGTAGCTCAAAGTTCACATTTGTCGCCGTTTTGACGGTTTCCATGGCGGGCTGCTGATCAGCCGCAATGGTTACGCTATCGGTTGGCGGTGTGAACGTGCCACCAGCTGGGGATGCCGTGGCGGTCGCATTATTGAGAACATTACCCGCATCCAAATCGGCCTGCGTGACAGCGTAATCTGCGGTACAGACAACCGTCTCACCGGGATCGAGATTGGCGTCGCCATTTCCAACAGCCGCGACATCGCAAAGAACCGTAGCGATTTTATCATCAGACACAGCCACATCGCTGACAAGAACATTACCCGTATTTACGATGGTATATGTGTAGCTCAATACATCTCCGACCGCAGCAAAACGTGTATCGGCGGACGCTTTATCCAGCGTTAGTAATGGCATTTGATCGGCTGCAACGGTTTCCGTCGCCTCGGGCGCAGTCAAAGTGCCGCCCGCTGGCGTACCATCGGCAGACGCAATATTCGTCACAGACCCCGCGTCGAGGTCTGCCTGCGTAACAGCATATTGACCCGTACAAACAACTGTCTCACCTGGATCAAGATTTGCATCACCGTTCCCAACGGCCGCGACATTACATGTCACCGCAGGGATTTTATCATCCGAAACAACTAGATCTGAAATCAGAACATTGCCCGTGTTTACGACGGTATAGTCATAGGTCAGCATATCACCGACAGCTGTAAAATCGGTCTCATTTGCGGTTTTGACCAGCGTCATGGACGGTGTTTGCGTCGCCGCAACAATCGCCTCATCCGTTGGAGATGTCGTGGTGCCGTCCGTGGCGGAAGCGATATTTGTAACTTCACCTGCATCCAAATCAGCTTGGGTGACGCTATAGCTGCCCGTACATGTCAAAGTCGCAGAAGGAGCCAAGCCGCCAGCCGGGAGGGCTGGACAATTTACAGACGCAATTTTGTCATCCGATACGCTTATCGGATCAAGCAGCGTAACATTACCTGTATTGGTGACGTCATATTCATAGGTCAGCACATCGCCCACGGAGGCGAAATCTGTGTCTAATGCGCGTTTCACCATTTCAAGCGCAGGGCTTTGCGTGCCGTCAACCGTGGCGGTATCGCCAGCGGGGGCGAGCGTGCCGCCAGCGGGCGTACCAGACGCCTGCGCAATATTTGTGATTGAGCCAGCATCTAAATCAGCCTGGGTTACGACATAAGTCGCGGTACAGACCATCGTCTGCGTCGGCATTAAACTTGTCACCGGACAGCTGACGGAGGCAATTTTATCATCTGTGACGACGATATTTGTAATTTCAACATTGCCCGTATTTGTAACCAAATATTCGTAATCAAGCGTATCGCCAAGGGCAGCAAAATCCGTATCGAGCGCAGTTTTAACAAGCGTCATCATAGGGCTTTGCGTGCCGTCCACAGTCGCTGTATCGGTCGGCGCAGTCAAAGTGCCGCCCGCTGGCGTACCATCGGCAGACGCAATATTCGTCACAGAACCCGCGTTCAAATCGGCTTGGGAAACCGTATAGCTCGCTGAGCATGTGGTGGCCGCGCCAGGTGCCAATGTCGTAACGGGGCAGCTGACCGTCGCAATTTTATCATCCGAGACGCTAAGCGCACTAATCGTAACATTGCCGATATTTTCTACATCGAATTCATAGGCCAAGACGTCACCGACGGCTGCGAAACCTGTGTCTAGCGCGCGTTTAGCAAGAGACAGCTCAGGCGCTGGCGCATCTGGCGACACGGATTCATCCGCCGTAATGGACGCAAGCGTACCGCCCGCTGGCGTGGCGCTAATCGTCGCTGTATTTGTAATCGCAGCGCCCGCATCAATATCAGCCTGCGTCACTTGATAAGTCGCCGTGAAATCAACGCTCGCCCCAACCGCAAGCGCGGGAACAACGGCAGGCGTGATGGCGGAGAGCGTTCCCGCCCCAGAATGAACATCAGAAACCGAAATATCGGATAAGCTAACATTGCCTGTATTGGTGACGCTATAGGTATAGGTCACAATATCGCCAACGCTAAGGTCGCTCGTGACATCAGCGGTTTTTGTCAGCTCGGCATTTGGCGCAGGGGCCTCAAGGGAAACGGACTCACTATCCGTGGCTGGATTAAGCGTGCCGCCAGCAGGCGTTGCGTCCGCCGTGGCTATATTCGTAATGGGCGTGCCCGCATCAATATCAGCCTGCGTGATCACATAGGTCGCGGTGAAACTTGTGCTTCCGCCAACCGCTAGGCTGGCAACATTAGCCGGCGAAATTGCGCTCAATGTTCCCGTACCTGAATGGACATCAGAGATGGTGACATTATTGACAGTGACATTGCCTGTGTTCGTCACAGCATAGGTATAAGTTACGACATCACCTTCTGACAGATCCGTCGAGATGTCTGCTGTTTTGACGAGCTCTAATTCTGGGTCAAAAGCTTCTGGGGAGACGCGTTCATCCGCTGTTGCGGGAACATAAGTTCCGCTCGGCGGCGTGGCGCTGGCCGCTGCTGTATTGGTAATATCTCCGCCTGCATCAATATCGGCTTGCGTGACAACATAGGTAGCGGTGAAAGTCGCGCTCTGGCCAATCGGCAAGCTGGCAACAGAGGCGGGGGTGATGGTAGAGAGCGTGCCGCTCCCCGAATGCAAATCGGAAATACTGACATCCGCCAATGTAACATTGCCAGTGTTTTCAGCCGTATAGGTATAGGTGATGACATCGCCAGCCGCGATATCGGTCGTTTGATCTGCAACTTTCGTTAATGAAATCTCGGGAGCTGCAGTAATGGGTGTGACGGATTCTGTATCTGAAACGGGCGCAAAATTACCCGCTGAAGGCGCAGCATCAGCTGTCGCTTCATTCGTGATCGGAAGGCCCGCATCCACATCTGCTTGGGTCACGACATAGGTCGCCGTGAAATCCTGCGTTGCGCCGGGCGCAAGTGTCACACTTGCTGGCGTAATGGCGGATAAGGCACCTGTTCCATTATGGACATCCGTGACCGTCACATCATTCATCGTAACATTGCCTGGATTTCGAACCGTATAAGTATAGGTTACGGTTTGACCTACCGTCAGGCCAGAGGTGACATCAGCTGTTTTCTCTATCTCAAGCGCAGGGGCCGGATCTGCAAGTGCAACGACTGCTGTGCCTTGAACAGGACCGAGTGTTCCGCGGCGCGGCGTACTGGCGAGCGAAGCCGTATTGGTAATATCATTAGACGCATCAATATCTGCCTGCGTCACCTCATAGGTTGACGTAAAGGTAACAGAAGCGCCTGGCGCAAGCGTCGCAACCGAAGCCGGCGTAATGGCAGATAGCGTACCTGAGCCCGCGTGATTATCTGAAATTGAGAGCGTATCTAAAGTGACGTTACCCGTGTTAGTGACAAGATAGCTATAGGTGACAATATCGCCTAATTCGAGGTTTGCCGTTACATCCGCCGTTTTCTCCAGAGTTGCGGCAGGTGTTGGCGCTTCGATTGTTACGGTCTCACTATCCGTTGCAGGTGTGAGGCTCCCGCCAGCAGGCACGCCATCGACTGTGGCCGTATTGGTAATATCTGTTCCCGCATCAATATCGGCTAGGGTTACCGTATATGTCGCCGTGAATGTCTGAGACGCGCCCGGTGCCAGGGTTACACTGGCAGGCGTAATAGCAGAGAGCGTGCCTGAGCCGCTGTGAACATCCGAAACGGCCACATTATCGATGCTGACATTGCCTGTATTTTCAACGAGGTAAGTATAGGTAATCACATCGCCCACAGCGACATCCGCCGTGTCGGACGCCGTTTTTGCCACTGTGAGGGACGGCGCGGGCGCTTCCAGCGCCACCGTCTCATCATCCGTAACAGGTGCATAGGTACCGCTGGCTGGCGTCGCATTGAGCGTTGCTGTGTTTGTAATATCTGTGCCGGCGTCAATGTCAGCCTGCGTAACCGTATAGGTCGCTGTGAAGGTTTGCGTATCACCTGGCGCAAGGGCCACGCTAGTTGGCGTAATGGCAGACAATGTACCTGAACCGCTATGCACATCGGAAACAGAGACGGCGCTCATCGACACATTGCCGGTATTTTCAACCGCATAGCTATAGGTAATGACATCACCGACTTGAACATCCGTTGTGTCGGAGGCTGTTTTTGCCATGGTCATGGCAGGGTCGGCAGCCTCTAGCGCTACCGTCTCATCATCCGTGACAGGCGTATAAGTACCGCTGGCTGGCGTCGCGTTGAGCGTTGCTGTGTTTGTAATATCTGTGCCGGCGTCAATGTCAGCCTGCGTAACCGTATAGGTCGCTGTGAAGGTTTGCGTATCACCTGGCGCAAGATCCACGCTAGCTGGCGTAATGGCAGACAATGTGCCTGCGCCGCTATGCACATCGGAAACAGAGACGGCGCTCATCGACACATTGCCGGTATTTTCAACCGCATAGCTATAGGTAATGACATCACCGACTTGAACACCCGTCGTGTCGGAGGCTGTTTTTGCCATGGTCAACGCGGGATTAGCGGCTGCAAGGCTGACAGACTCATAAGCCGTAGCAGGCGTATAGGTTCCGCCGGCGGGCGCCGCATTGGCCGTCGCCGTATTCGTAATAGCTGTCCCCGCATCTATATCGGCTTGGGTGATGGTATAAGTTGCCGTGAATGTCTGGTCGTCACCGGGGTCAAGACTGACAGTGGCGGGCGTAATGGGAGAAAGCGTTCCCGATCCATTATGTACGTCAAATATGGAGACATTGTTGAGCGTAACATTACCCGTATTGGTGAACAGGTAGCTATATGTGATAACGTCACCTGCAACAGCATCGCTCGTTTTAGAGGCTGTCTTCGTCAAGGAAGAATTCGGGGCGGGGGCAATAACCGCAACCGACTCATCGGCGGTTACAGCTGGCAGGCTGCCGCGGACAGGCGTGGCTGAAAGCGTTGCGGTATTGGTAATCGGTGTACCCGCGTTCACATCATCTTGGGTGATTGTATATGTGGCAGTAAAGGTCTCACTCGCGCCTGGAACAAGGTCGACGCTCGCGGGCGAGATGGCGGATAGTGTGCCTGTTCCGAGGTGTACATCCGCTACGGAGACAGAGGTCAGCGCTACGTCGCCCGTATTTGTGACTAAATAACTATAGGTCACGACTTGGCCTGCAGTCAGGTCAGCGTCGTCGCTGGCTGTCTTTGTTAGGGTTGCGGCCGGTGTAGGCGCGGCGAGGCTGACCGTTTCATCAGCTGTTAGCGGCGCGAGCGTCCCGCGCGCCGGCGTCGTGCTCAATGTGGCGGTATTATCAATATCCGTGCCCGCATTGAAGTCATCTTGCGTGATAACATAGGTCGCGGTGAAATTTTGTGTGGCACCCGGAGGGATATCAACATTTGCTGGGGTTATAGCGGAAAGTGTGCCTGTGCCGCCGTGAACATCGGTGACGGATGTATCTGTCAGGGTGACATTGCCTGTGTTTTGAACACTATATGTATAGGTGACGGTATCGCCTTCAGCTAACGCTGCATCAGGACTCGCAATTTTGGAAAAGACCGCTTCAGGCGTAGGCACGCCCATGGCAATCGACTCATCGGCTGTTGGATCCGTAATGGTTCCGCGCATCGGCGTCGAAGTGGCGGTCGCCGTGTTCAAAATGTTCCCGCCGGCATCAAAGTCATCTTGGGTAACCACATATGTCGCCGTGAAACTTTGGCTGGCGCCCGGCGCGAGGCTGACAGAAGCCGGCGTCACTGCGGACAAAGTGCCAGAGCCCCCATGCACGTCATTAATCGCAACATCATCAAGGGTAATATTACCCGTGTTGGTCGCGACATAGGTATATGTGATTGTGTCGCCTTCTTGAACATCAGTTGTCTTATCGGCTGTCTTTGTCAGCGTCATAGAGTTATCTGCGGTAGGGCCAGGGATAGATAGTGTTCCAGAAACACTCCCTAAAGTGCCTTCACTCGGCGTCCCCGTAACACTGGCCGTATTCACAAAGATAACATCATCATCGATATTTTGCTGACTGACAATATGCTGCCCCGAACAAATCATAGACTCACCTGGCGGCGTACCATTTATATTCCCGGGTGAGAGGGTGGTTTGCGGACAGGTGACAGCCCCTGTGATGAATGAGTCATCTACGACGATATTGGTCAGTTGAACCGACCCAATATTCGTCACTTCAAATTCGTAATTAATGACATCGCCAACGCCCGTGTAGCTGGTCCTGTCAGCTGTTTTGATGATTTCTATCCCTGGCGCGACTTCAGGCGTGCCTGTGGCGTCGTCTCCGTCGGTAAAGAACCAGAAATTATCGCCACGAGTCGTACTAGCCCCTGTATCCGTATCCGTGATGAAGGGCGTTGTCCCCCCGGTAGACAAAATATTGCTAAGCACGTTTCCAGGAAGATCAAACCAGCCCGTACTCGTTTCCGTACTCCCTTGGTTTCGGAAGCAATCTTCCGTTCCAATCGTGGATGTACCCGCGAAATTGGTCCGCTCAACCGAACCCGGAGCCAAGTCAGAAAGACTTGAAACAGGGAGTCCGTTTACTTCAAATGAGACGTCTTGGTAGTCAAAGTTACCCGGACAAGCATCGGCGTCTCGCACGGTTAAGCGCGCATAGCCCTCTGCAATGGAGCCGCCAAAATAAGCGTTACAGCTCACGCTGCCGCAATTTAGCGTTTGGGTCGGCCCAAGCTGAAAAGTCGGAATACCCTGAAACGCCGTCGGGGTGCCTGTACCGGCGAATCCTCTGAACTGCGTGGAGGGATTGACGAATTGATAATATATATTGCCGTTCGCACCAACGAGTACAAACATGGTTCCGCCCACAGGGGGATAGGTATTAGGAATAGGACCATTGCCGTTTGGCACGGTTTCCGTGAACGTCGTTGCCCAGGCCGTTGGGGCTGCAGCCACGCCCATTAATAACAGGCCTATAGCTGCCGAAACTTTCGCAGTCCTCTTAAAGAGGCGCTGTGATTTCTTGATAATATTCGCAAATAATCCGGACATCGGACACGATCCTATTTCTACTAGAACGAGAAACCTTTAGGTAAATTGTGAAGCAGGTCTTAAGGGAGGTTGTGTTTTGTGGTTATGAAACAGTTAATCGTTCAGGATGGGTTCAGAAGGATTAAATTAAGCGCGAAGACAGCCTTTAAATTACTGAAAAATAACGTTTTATATTTTTATTAAGGTTAAGATTTGCCATTTCAAAAGGGTAAGTTTTTAATGAATTTGTCTTGGTGACTTTTAATAACCAATCCGTTTCTTTGGTCTCTTCTGGGGTGCTACATAGGTATATTTTTAACACCTGATTTTTGCCTTTTGGCCCGCAGGCGCGAAAACCGTCTATATCGGATTACACTCACTTTAACGCATTAGTTACGCATCGGCACTTATAAGCAGTCAGGGGTAAGAGGCTGCGGACATCCGCAAAACTTTTGGAATTCTAATGAAAACCTATCCACCACCCGGCAAAGCCCCTGACATTTTTTACAATGAAGATATCTGTCCTATTAGAAATTTGTTGGGGCAGTTAGGCCGGAAATGGCCGAGCCTGATTATGAGCCATCTCTCATTTGGCGCACATCGGTTCTCGGAGCTTCGAGGCGCCATTCCGGATATCTCTCAACGTATGTTATCTCAAACATTGAGAGAATTAGAGCGTGACGGACTTATAGAGCGCCACGTCCAACCCAGCGTTCCGCCGCGGGTTGATTACAGCCTCACCCCGCTCGGTGAGTCATATATCGAGCCGCTGCAAGCCCTGCTCAGTTGGGGAGCCAAACATCAAGATCGCATCGCGGTTATAAGACGCGCCTATGATGCCGAACAGGATATCAAAGCCGCGGGTTAGGCCGCGCCTAAAAAATGACGGGTCTTGACTTGTCAGAATAATCGTGGGAAATATCCCACATGAGCCAAGAGATCATCGCACGTATCGAAAACTTTGCCTCCCGCTATGGGAAGTCCGAGTCGACGATTGCGCGCAAAGTCTTCAACGATGGCAAAACCTTAACCCGCCTCCGCGACGGCGGACAGTTAACCCCGCGAACACAGGAAAAGGCTATGGCCGCATTAGACACGCTTGAACGCGACGCCGCAGGACCGTTGGGTCAGCGCTTGACCCATTTGGACAGATTAGAGGCCGAGAGTATTCACATCATGCGCGAAGTCGTCGCGCAATGTGAGAACCCCGTCATGCTATATTCCGTCGGGAAAGATAGCTCGGTTATGCTAGAATTGGCGATTAAAGCCTTTTACCCCTCACCGCCGCCTTTCCCGCTTTTACACGTCGATACGCAGTGGAAATTTCAAGAAATGTATAGCTTTCGGGACCGCCGCGCCAAAGAAGCGGGCATGGAGCTGATTACCCATATCAACCCTGAAGCGATTGAGAAAAATGTTGGGCCCTTCACCCATGGCTCTGCTGTCCATACCGACATCACCAAAACCCAAGGCCTGAAACAGGCCTTAGACGCCGGTAAATTTGACGCAGCCTTTGGTGGGGCGCGCCGTGATGAAGAAAAATCTCGCGCCAAAGAACGCATTTTCTCCTTCCGCAATGAACATCACCGTTGGGACGCGAAAAACCAGCGCCCTGAACTCTGGGACATTTATAATGCGCGGGTCCAAAAAGGCGAAAGCATGCGGGTCTTCCCCATCTCTAATTGGACGGAGCTGGACATCTGGCAATATATCTACCGCGAAAATATCCAAATTCCAGGGCTTTATCTGTCCGCTGAGCGCCCTGTTGTCGAACGCGACGGCACGCTCATCATGGTAGATGACGACCGTATGCCGCTAGAGCCTGGCGAAACGCCCATGATGAAATCTGTGCGCTTCCGCACGCTGGGCTGTTACCCGTTGACGGGCGCGGTCGAGTCAGAGGCCGTTACCCTGCAGGACGTTATTCAAGAAACCTTGCTGGCCACATCTTCTGAGCGTCAGGGCCGCGTCATCGATTCTGATGCAGGTCAGTCAATGGAGAAGAAAAAAGAAGAGGGATATTTCTAATGGCGCATCACGACCCCCTCATTGCCCAAGACATTAAAGCCTATCTTGAAGTTCAGGAACGCAAGAGCTTCCTGCGCGTCTTCACATGCGGTTCCGTGGATGACGGAAAATCAACGCTGATTGGCCGCCTCCTCTATGATTCAAAACTTATCTATGAAGATCAGATGGCCGCGATTGAACGCGATAGTAAAGCCTCAGGCACGACGGGCGAAAAACCGGATCTCGCGCTCCTTGTTGACGGCCTAGCCGCAGAGCGTGAGCAAGGCATCACAATTGATGTCGCCTACCGCTTCTTCTCGACGGATAAGCGCAAGTTTATCATCGCCGATACGCCGGGCCATGTTCAATACACACGCAATATGGCGACAGGCGCCTCCACGGCTGATGTTGCGATCTTACTGATTGATGCCCGGTACGGCGTTATGGAACAGACGCGCAGACATGCCTTTATCGCAAGCCTTTTGGGTATTCCTCAAGTCGTTGTGGCTGTGAACAAAATGGACCTCGTTGGTTTTGACCAAAGCAAATTTAACGAAATCGACGTGGCCTTCCGTGATTTCGCAAAGAATTTGAATTTCACGGACATCATGACAATACCCGTCAGCGCGCTGGACGGCGATAACGTCACGACAAAATCGGACGTGGCACCGTGGTATAAGGGACCCAGTCTTTTGGAATTTTTGGAAGAGGTTGAAGTCGACCGCCAAAGCTTAGAGACGCCGTTCCGCCTCCCCGTGCAATGGGTCAACCGTCCAAATCTGGATTTCCGCGGATTCTCTGGCACAATCGCGTCGGGCACAATTTCCAAAGGCGATGAGATTATGGCGATGCCCTCTGGCAAACGCTCACGGGTCAAAGACATCGTGCTCTATAAAGAGAGCTTAGATCACGCCCGTATGGATCAAGCCGTGACAATCACGCTCGAAGACGAAATTGATATTTCGCGCGGCGATATGATTTGCACGCCCGATCATCCGAATGAGGTGGCAGATCAATTCCAAGCCCATTTGATTTGGATGGATGACACCCGGCTCTTCCCGGGGCGTCAATATATTATTCGTACGGCCAATATGTCCGTTGCAGGTTCGGTCACAGCCCTCAAACACCGTATTGATGTGGCGGACTTCTCCGAAGCGGCCGCAAAGACCTTGGAGCTCAATGAAATCGGTGTTGTTACCCTGTCCTTGACCAAGCCTATCCCCTTTGATTCCTATTTGAACAATCGAACGACAGGGGCCTTTGTGGTCGTTGACCGCATGAGCAACCGGACTGTCGGCGCGGGTACAATTGATTTCGCATTGCGCCGGTCAAAGAATATTGTCCGTCAGGACTTCACCGTCGACCACACCGCCCGCGCAGAGCAAAAAGGTCAAAAGCCCGCAACGCTATGGTTCACGGGACTTTCTGGCTCTGGCAAAAGCACAATTGCCAATCACGTCGATCAGATTTTGTTCGAACGGGGTCATCACACCTATACGCTAGACGGCGATAATATTCGCCACGGATTAAACCGTGACCTTGGGTTTACAAAAGAAGACCGCGTCGAAAATATTCGCCGCATAGGTGAAGTCTCTCGCCTGATGAATAATGCGGGCTTGATTGTCATGTGTTCCTTCATCAGCCCCTACCGCGCCGAGCGTCAAATGGTTCGCAGCAAAGCGGGTGATGGGGTTTTCGTTGAAGTCTTTGTCGATACACCCTTATCTGTTGCAGAAGAGCGTGACGTTAAAGGCCTCTACAAGCGCGCACGTTCGGGTGAAATCAAGAATTTCACGGGTATTGATTCCGAATACCAACCACCGAGAAATCCTGAAATCCATATTAAAACTGTCGAAACCTCTGCCGAGGCGGCAGCCGCTCAGATTGTTGACTATCTGGAAGCCAAGGGTTTCTTGACGATTGACCTTTAACGCACGGCGCAGTGTGTCTGATTTTGATCTCTTTAATGGAGATGCCGACGGCATCTTCTCACTGTTGCAATTGCGGCAAACTGATCCGCGGCCAGAGGCGGCGCTCATTACAGGTGTCAAACGCGATACGCAATTATTTGCCCGTATCGCCAATGAGGTCAAAGCGGGAGACCGTATTTGCGCCCTCGACATAGGCATGAACCGCAACAGGCCTGAGTTACGACAGGTCCTCGAAACGGAAGCCGAGGTGTTTTTCTGTGACCATCACGCGGCGGGAGAAATACCGCATAGCCCGCATTTAAAGCTTATAGCTGATGATTCCCCAGACACTTGTACGGCCTCTTTAATTGATAGTTATCTTGAAGGCGCGAAAGCCGCCTGGGCGGTTTGCGGCGCATATGGCGATAATTTCCAAGCGCTCGCGGGGCGAATTGCCCGCGACAGACAGATTACATTTCCGCTCAATCAATTAAGAGAACTCGGCGAATTGGTGAATTATAATGCCTATGGGTCGACCGTAGAAGATTTACATTTTCACCCCGCTGAGCTGTATAAAATTCTGCTCGCCTATCCAGACCCGATGGGTTTTTTGGAAGACGCTCCAGAGGCGCTCGAAACCTTGCGCAACGGATATCGGTCCGATTGGGACATTACCGAGCAAGCCCGAGAAATAGATATTTCTCGTGAAGGACAAATTCTGTCTTTGCCCGCCTGCCCCGCGTCCAATCGAATCAGCGGCCTTTTCGCAAATGCGCTTGTTGATGAAGATCCCGATGTGGCCTTTGCAATATTGACACATTTAGACCCAGATATCGGGGGATACCGCATCTCCATTCGCGCCCCGATTGCGCGTCAAACCCAAGGCGCGGATGAGTTTGCGAAACTATATGGCGGCGGAGGCCGGGCCGAAGCGGCGGGGATAGACCACTTGCGTGAAA
Source organism: uncultured Caulobacterales bacterium (assembly GCA_938001915.1). Lineage (GTDB taxonomy): Bacteria > Pseudomonadota > Alphaproteobacteria > Caulobacterales > Maricaulaceae > Litorimonas. The sequence goes on from CALLBD010000003.1 coordinate 65,278, forward strand.
ACCAAATGGATAGCTTTATCGCAGCCTTTCAGGCGACCTTCAGATAGAGCCTATAGCTCTGCACAGCGGCTTTAATTTACCTCAGGGAGGTTCATCCACGAGACCTACAAAGAGAGGCTTGACCCCGCCTAGGTAGCGGGGCCACATCGGGGCAATGGGTTTTACCTTTATTCATACCGCCGATTGGCAACTCGGAAAGAGTTTCGGGCAATTTCCTGCCGACGCAGGCGCGGCCCTGCGGCGCGCGCGGCAGAATGTTATTGCGCGCATTGCGGAGGCCGCACGCGGAGCGGGCGCCGAACATGTGCTTGTCGCAGGGGATGTTTGGGACAGCGCTATTCCCTCGCACGCAACACTGCGGCAACCACTTACCATCATGGGCGAAGCGGGCGATATTCAATGGTGGCTCCTACCTGGAAATCATGACCCTGATGGGGCCGATGGCCTTTGGGACCGCATTGACGACGTAAAGCCGAAAAATGTCCATACATTGCGGCGCGCGGAAGCCTTTGAAATCTGCAGCGATGTCTTCCTCCTGCCCGCGCCTTGGGCGCGCATACAGCACGGGCAAGATTTGACCGATTGGATGAGTGGCTGCGAGACGCCCGAAGGCGCTTTGCGTATTGGGATAGCGCATGGCGGGGTACGCGGGTTTGGCTCCGAGGATAATGGCGCGCGGGAAATCATTCCGCCGAACCGGGCAGAGACCGCGAAACTAGACTATCTCGCCTTGGGCGATTGGCATGGCTTTAAAACAATCTCACCCCGAATGGCCTATTCAGGTACGCCCGAGCCGGACCGCCATAAATCTGGTGCGCGCGGGCAAGTTCTAGCGGTGACTTTAAAGACGGGTCATCTCCCAAAAATTGAGAGCCTTCCTACAGCCAGTTATGATTGGCCGCTCGTTGATCTCGCGCTGCAGCCGGGAGCGGTAAAAACGCTCACGCAAGAGCTGAGACGGTCTCTGGAGACGGGCCATCCGCTGCGGCAAACCCATGCGCGGGTGAACCTATCGGGCGAGATGACGGTTGAAGACTGGGCAGAATTCGAAGCCTTTTTGGAAGAGATGACAGGCGAATGCGCCTCTTTTGATGTGCGCGGCATGAGCGATGTGCGCTTAGTTGTCGTGGCCGAAGATATCGATTCGCTGGATGCGCAGGGCTCCGTGCGCGAAACGGCAGAGCGTCTCGCGGCCCGTTCCGAAAATTCCGATCTCTCGCGCGGCGACCGCCAAATAGCGTCAGACGCCTTAAGGCTCCTCTTTAGCTATGCGAGCCAAACCGCGTGAGGCTTACGTCCATATGTCTACGCAATGTCGGGCCTTTCGGCTCGGAAGGTGTTCGTTTGGCGGGCATAAGCCCGGGATTGAATGTTGTGTGCGAAACCAATGAATTTGGCAAATCCTCTATCTTGGACGCGCTGCAACTCATCTTATACCAGCCCTTTTCTTCGACAAAAGCTGACGTCAAATCCCGCATGCATGCCGCGTCGACGGACGGGTTTGAGGGCGAGATTTATTTCGAAGTTGACGGGCGTCAATATTGTTTCTGGAAACGATTTTTGAAACGCAAAGGCGCGCGCCTGTTAGATGTAAGTTCGGGCGATATCTTGGCTGTCGACCGAACCGCAGAAGAAAAACTGGCCAGCCTATTACGCGCGGATGTTTCGCAGAAAGGCCCCTCTGGATTACTATGGGTCAAGCAAGGCTACTCTATGGAGGCGGTTAAAGATGACGGGCAAATCGCCTCGCGACTGGAAGGCGAGTTAGGAACTTTAATTGGCGGCGACCGGGCGCGGACTTATCTGACCCGCGTCAATGCGGAGCTGGCTGAGTACCTAACGCCCAGCGGACAGGAGAAAAAGGGCGGACCCTTGCGCCGTGCACGAGAGGCCGTGGCCGCCACGCAAAGTGAATTGGACGAGGCCCTGCGGCGGCGCGATATGACCGCCTCCATTGGTGCCGAATTAAGCCGGGTCACGGCTGACATCACGCGGCTGACCCAAGACGCAGATATGGAGACTGCCGCCCAGCAAATTGAGCAGGCGCGGGCAGATATGACGGCGGCGCGGCGCTTCGCAGATAGCCTCGAGTTACGGCAGGCGAAAAGCACAGAAGCCGCGGCGGCAGCCCAGCGCGCGGCCACCCGGCAAGCTGAATATATTTCTGCCTGCGTAAGTTTTGATAAGACCCGCGAGCAGCTCGGCCTATTGGACGCTCAACATGAGCAATCACTTGAAGACTTGAAGACATTAAAGACGCAGCGGACGGAATTGCGGCGCTCTCTGTCTGAAAATGAAACCCGGCGCGATGAGCTAGACCGTGTGCGTAAACGCCGCGATGAGATTCAGAGACAAACGCAGCGCCTAGAAACCCTGCAAAAAGATCAACAACGGCTCGGAGCGTGTCTGGAGCATTATGCGGCCCTGAAATCTAAGCAAGCCCGTCTGACGGAGCACCTTTCTGATTTGCCTGCCCTCACCCGCGCCGATGTGGAAAGTCTGCGCCGCGCAGCCGATGAGGTCCAGCAATATGACATTGAACTTACCGCCCTCTCGACACCGCTTTATCTGGAGCTAACAGAGGCGGGGGCAGGCAAAGTCACATTGGGCGAAAATATCTTAAGCTCTGGCCCCGTGGAATTAACGGGGGGCAGCGCGCTAAAAATTGCCGGAATTGGCGAAATACGCAGCGATGAGCGTCAGCTACGCGAAACACGCCGAAATCTGGACCGCGCCCGCCAAACACAGGCGGATTTGCTGGCCCAATTTTCCGTATCAGACGCCGCCGAGGCCGCGACAATCGCAGATCAAAGGCATGAGCTAGAAGAAAGCCGCAAACATATCACCGCAGAAATGGCGCGACTTGCGCCTGAAGGGCTGAGCGCGATTGAAACGGCTTTCCATTCGGCGGAAAGTGAAATCCGCGATTTAGCGGACCATCTTGAAGACACTCAAGCGGAGGCCAGCGAAGCCGAAGACAGAGATGAAGACATAGATATCGGGGAACGGCTCCGCACGGAGCGCGCAAAATTAGAGGTCCTTGACGATGCGCTTGCGGCGGCCCGCCAGACCCTAGCGAAAACGCAAGCCGAGCAAGCCCGTCTGAAAGAGAAACTGACAGGATTAAACCTTCCCCGCGACCTCACCGCCCGCACGGCAGGCGCTGAGAAGCTGGCGGGTGAAACATTAGACGCGGAAGCCAAGGCCCGCGCGCTGAGGGCAGACACCGAGGCTTTAAAGGCCAGCGCGCCAGAACATTCCCTAGATTTATTGCAGGCCCGCTTAACCCGATTAGAAGCCGCCGCGGAGACGGCGCGCCAAGAATTAGAAACTTTAAAAACAAATGCGGCGAGACTACAGGCCCGCCGCGAGGCGGCCTTTGAAGGCGGGGACGCGGAAGGCGTTGTCGCTTTGCTCGAAGCGCGTCTAGAGACAGAGCAAGACGAACTTGCGCGCCGCAATAGAGAAAAAGATGTGCGCGTGCTTTTACGGGACACCTTAGTGGAGACGCAGACCCGCTTGCGCGAAGCCTATACCGCGCCAGTAATGGCAGAGCTAGCGCCGCTCCTATCTCGCGTTTTTCCCGGCGCGAGAGCGGAGCTAGGTGACGCGCTGGGCGTGGACAGCGTGTTAAGACAAGGCAAATTAGAGAAAATCGCCCAGCTTTCTGGGGGGACCCAAGAACAATTCGCCATTTTGACGCGCTTAGCCTATGCGCGGCTTTTGGCGCGGAGCGGCGCCAGCGCGCCGGTCATTTTAGATGATGCTTTGGTCTATGCGGATGATGCGCGGCGCGATGCCATGTTTGATGTTTTGGGATTGGTTAGTTCTGGCGAAACGCCCATTCAAATTCTCTATCTCTCCTGTCATTCGGGAGCGACCCGGCACCTCGGCGGGAACCGCATTACCCCTCAACCCTGGTAAAAATTGCGTTGGGAGGTGACGCGTTAGGGGGTTTGCAAAACCGAGTTTTCAGCACAAAAATGTCAGACTAATATCCCGAGAACTTGCAATCCTGTTTTCTAAAAATAGCCCGCCATCCACAGCGCTAATGCCGATATTTCCCGCTAGGCTGTTTGTCCCCGTGAGATCTGCCGTCCGCAAATTTTCGACACGGTTCGTCTTTGCAAGCGTCACGAGGTTCGGCGACCTGCCGCTATCATAGGCGAAGATACCCGAGTGCCCGACTTGCGGGAAACCCGCATCGCTTACAACCGTGAGCGCAACGAGGCCGCCCGTTGCGGGTGTGGGGATGCGCTGCGCCGTATCATTTGCGAGCGTTACCCGCACCGACCCAAAGGCTGGCGACCGAATACCTGCGTAAGTTTCAGGGGTCGTTAGGCGGGTCGAAAAATTCGAGCCATCGGAACTTGTTTTTATCGAAAACCCGTCGCCGCCCGTAAGCCCCAATTCGGCCTCGCTGGAAAAATTTGTTTGAAACAAAAGGCTCGCCGTATCGGGCACCGCGGCGCGGTTCAAGGACAGACGATGACTATCTCCATCATGGGTGAAGAGGCTGGTGTCACTGGCCACAGAAAGCCGCTGATTTGGGCCCGCCGAGGCATTTAGCCCTAAAAAGGGCCGTGTTTCATTATCCGCATCAGAATTTGGGAACCGCCAGTCCTGCCCATCAAAAACACGCAGGGCGTCTGCTGTCTTATCCCAAACAACCCAACCCGGTTTGGGCGTGAACCAAATCCATCCGCCCGATAAAAACACGCCAATGTGCCCCGCGCGCGCGCTCAGGGCCGCATCGGGGGAACCGGATATAATCTGGGCTTCGCCCTCAATAGGCGCGCTTGGCAATCTATCTGCCGCCATATCTGAACAGAAAAGATAAAGGCCCGCATCCACTCTCTGAAGCGCTTCATTATGGGTTATATTTTTCAGCGCTTGTCCCGCCTGAAGGAAAGGGAGGTTTAAGCGCGAGGTTGCAGTTTCCGTCATATTATTCTCCTTAACTTGAAACTCGCTGAAAAGCGTAAGTGCAAAATTTAATGCGAGGAGAGACTTTCGAAATATGTCGGATTAAAGGGGCTATCTCTTTGTTAGCGCGCAGGAATTTTGAGGATAGGCCTAAGACGAGCCGAGGACGAAAAAGACCCCGCGTAAAACACCGCGCCTTATCTAATGCTGTTCTGAACTTCCGTAAGTCTATCAGTACTGACGAGTCACAGGCGCGCGAATTTCAATTAATCCTCACTTTATATAGGCCTATTGAAATAAAGTTTTCCGCCATTTCAACCGCTTATAATTTTTTCAAAAAATTGCGTCCTCACTTTGCAATTTGGGCTGCATATTAATGGGGTTCTCTCAAGCACTGGACAGGTAAGATATCGACTTGCTGGTTTGAGAGGCTGTGTGTGAAACGGGTCAGTTATGATACGCTCTCTCGTTAACTTGAAGTTCGGAGCCTGCCCTCAAACTACTGTATTCGCTTAGTGAAAGCTGATGTCGGTACAAGTGGTGGATAGGTGAGGTAATGAGGCCGTTCTTCAAAACGTCACAGCCGTAAGGTCAGCCTTGCGTAAAATATTTTTCTATTCTGGTACTCCATCGTGAGTGCTGACCTTACGGGCAGTCCTAACTTCCCGATGACGATGTTTCGGCAAATCCCAAGATGGTTTGCGAGCGCACCCGCTTGCCCAATACGCAGGGGTTACAGACCCTAACATCTACAGACGGAAATCGGATTAGAGACCTCTTGAATTTCACTCCTCTCCCCCTATCCTACCCAAAACTGGGGAAACATAATGCCGGATAAAAACGAAACAGGACCGAGCGTGGCCAATCAGGCGGCCTATTGGAAATCCACCTTACGCTTGACGCTCGGCCTTTTGTCGATTTGGTTTCTCGCCTCATTTGGCGCAGGTATATTGTTTCGTGAAGCGCTTGATAATTTCAGCATTGGCGGCGCGCCGCTTGGGTTTTGGATGGCGCAAAATGGCGCGATTTATATCTTCCTCATTCTCATTGTCATCTATTGTATTCGCATGACGCAGCTTGAGAAAAAATACGGAATTAAGGGTTAGCCCGTGGTCGATCCTTGGACAATATTCTGGGTTGTTACGACTTTTGGCCTTTATATATTTATCGCCATTCGCGCCCGTGCGGGTTCGACAGAAGATTTTTACGTTGCGGGACATGATGTCCACCCCGTCATAAATGGCATGGCAACGGGCGCAGATTGGATGAGCGCCGCAAGCTTCCTGTCTATGGCCGGACTGATTGCCTTTTTGGGATATGGCGGGTCGGTCTATCTCATGGGCTGGACGGGCGGCTATGTTTTACTCGCGCTCCTGCTCGCCCCTTATTTACGCGAATTCGGAAAATTCACCGTGCCGGATTTCGTTGGCGATCGTTATTATTCGAAACTCGCGCGCGTCATCGCGGTTGTCTGCGCGCTCTTTGTGAGCTTCACCTATATTGCAGGACAGATGAAAGGCGTCGGCGTGGCCTTTTCAGGCTTCCTCGGCGTATCGTTTAATACAGGCATTTTAATCGGCATGGCGATTGTCTTTTTCTATGCGGTCTTAGGCGGCATGAAAGGCATCACCTATACGCAAGTCGCGCAATATGTCGTGCTGATTTTCGCTTATACGGTCCCCGCGATATTTATCAGTCTCACCATTACGGGCAATCCAATCCCGCAGCTCGGCTTTATCGGTAATGCGGCGGGCACCGATGTCGGCATGCTGGAAAAGCTCAATAAGGTTGTCACAGATTTAGGATTTTTAGAATATACCTCAACGGATAAATCTAAATTAGACGTGCTATGTATTACCGCGGCGCTTATGTTTGGCACGGCAGGCCTGCCCCATGTCATCATCCGGTTTTTCACCGTAGGTAGCGCGCGCGCGGCGCGGAAATCTGCGGGATGGGCGCTCCTCTTTATCGCCTTGCTTTACACGGTTGCGCCTGCCGTAGGCGCCTTTGCGCGGATGAATTTCGTCGATACCGTCAATGAGGCCACGTATATTGCGGATGCTGAAAATTACGAGGAACGCGCCGCAGAAATCCTGTTGGACGGCGGCAAGCCCGTGCCCGAATGGTATAAGTCTTGGGAGAAAACGGGCCTACTAGCCTATGAGGATTTGAATGGTGATGGCATCATGCAATATCGCGGACCCAATGCGCCCGATGGGCTTGCCAATGAAGTTACGCCAAGCCGCGATATTTTCGTGCTGGCCAATCCGCAAATTGCGAACTTGCCCAATTGGGTCATTGGTCTGGTGGTCGCGGGCGGGCTCGCGGCCGCGCTCTCGACAGCGGCGGGGCTTTTAATGGTTATTAGCTCGGCCGTGTCTCATGATTTACTTAAACGCACCTTCAGGCCAGATATGAGCGAGAAATCAGAAATGCTCGCCGCGCGCATTGCGGCCGCCTTTGCTGTATTCCTCGCGGGATTGCTTGGGATATTCGCCACCCAATTGCCTTTCGTAGCGCAGGTGGTCGCCTTTGCCTTTGGCCTCGCGGCGGCCTCGCTTTTCCCCATCATATTCCTTGGTATTTTCTGGAAACGTATGAACAAAGAAGGCGCAATCGCGGCCATGCTGACGGGATTGATTACGACCTTTAGCTATATTTATTATTTCAAATTTGGCGGCGGCGCTGCAGATAGCTGGCTTTTCGGCGTCTCCCCCGAAGGCATAGGTTTTGTGTTTATGTGGCTCGCCATCGGGGTCGGTATCGCCGTGTCTCTGGTCACGCCGCCGCCGCCAAAAGCCATTCAAGATTTGGTGCAGGATATCCGCATCCCAGGAAATCGGGGGGCACTATGACATCGCTCGGGTTACTACGGGAGGTCTTCATTGAACGCTTGACGCGGACGGCCGAACGGGCAAACACGGCGAGTGCCGAAGATGTCTAAGAGGACAGCAGGAATGCAAAAGCTTTCACTTCACAACACGCGCTGGTCTATCGGGGGCAAAGCGCCCTTAGCCGTTATTGCGGGCTTAAATGTGCTCGAAGATATCGGTCTCGCGCTCGAAATCGGGACCGAGTTAAAACGCATATGCAAAGACCTTGGCCTGCCTTACGCCTTTAAGGCCAGCTTTGACAAAGCCAATCGCTCCTCCATAAAATCCTATCGCGGTCCTGGAATGGCGGCAGGGCTTGAGATGTTGGCGCGGGTAAAGTCGGAACTCAACGTGCCCATTTGCACAGATGTTCACACGCCCGAACAATCCGAGCCCGTCGCAGAAATTGCAGAGCTGGTGCAGCTTCCCGCCTTCCTCTGTCGGCAAACGGATTTGGTTGTGGCTATGGCTGAAGCCACGCAAGCGGCGGGCGGTATTTTACACGTCAAAAAGGCGCAATTCCTTGCACCGTGGGATGTGAAAAATATTGTCTCAAAAATCGGCGAAGTCGCGCCAGATTTAGGGGTCATCCTCTGTGAGCGCGGCACGAGTTTCGGCTATAATAATCTTGTCGTCGATATGCTCGGCGTTCAGGCCATGCAGGCTTTGGGCGTACCCGTCACCATTGACGCCACCCATGCCGCACAGCTCCCCGGCGCGGACCCGCGCACCTCAGGCGCGTCGACGGGGGGGCGCAGAGAGGGCGTGCCAATTATTGCGAAATCTGCCGTTGCTGCGGGCGCAAATGGTGTCTTTCTTGAGTTTCATACGGACCCGGATGCCGCGCTGTGCGACGCGCCAAGCTGTCTGCCGATTGACGGGGCCGCGGCATTAATGAAAACGCTGAAACAGATTCACGAAACGGTCACGGCGGAAGGAGAATATTTATAGGGTGTCGAGAGCGGCTTGAATGATCTTATCTTGGTCAGATTCTGGCAGATAGGGATGCATCGGCAGGCTAACAACGTGATTACGGCAGGCCAGCGTATTGGGCAGACCCTGACCCGATATCGGAAAATCCTGATAGGCGGCGTGCAAATGAATAGGGAGCGGATAATAGCGCGCTGTTGGAATATCCCGCGCTTTCATCTCCGCTGAAAATGCCTCAGCATTGGGCACTTCGATTGTATATTGCGCCCAGGTTGAAATCACATCAGCATCAATTTTTGGAACGCGCATTACAAAAGGCTTCAAACCCTCAGAATAGCGCGCCGCGATGATATTTCGCCGGGCTATTTCATCCTCAAACACGGCCAATTTCGGGAGTAAGATAGCGGCTTGCAGCGTATCAAGCCGCGAATTTATACCAATATAATCGCTATCAAAGGGCGTCTCACTCCGCCCATGAAATCGGAGCGAGCGTAGGATCTCATTTAACGCGTCATCATTCGTCAGCACCGCGCCGCCATCCCCGTAACAGCCCAAAGGTTTAGCGGGGAAAAAGCTCGTGGTTTGCACGTCCGCCCATGCCAAAGGATGCAAGCCCCCCCGCGCGGAACCAAAGCCTTGCGCGCTATCAGAAATGACTTTCAAACCCGCGGCGCGGGCTATCGGTGCTAAAGCTGGGTAATCTGCACATTGGCCAAAAAGATCGACTATAATTACAGCGCGCGGCGTCAGCTGAGTTTGTTTCTGCACTTGCGAAATAGCCCTCCGCAAGCTCTCCGCATCCATATTATATGTCTCGCGATCTATATCGACAAAGACAGGCGTGGCGCCGCGCAATGCAATGACTTCCGCCGTGGCACAATATGAAAAGGACGGGCAAAACACCGCGTCGCCCGGGCCGATGTCCCACGCCATCAAAGGCAAGCTAATTGCATCAGTACCATTCGCGCAGCTGATGGCATGTTTGGCCGTCACAAATGCCGCTAGCTTGTCTTCAAACTCAGCGACCTGCGGGCCAAGAATATAGCGGCCATGGCGGAGCACATCCGCGATGCCAGCGTCAATCTCAGCTTTGAGGCGCCGTTGTTGGGCATGGAGGTCGATAAATTGCATGAACTCGAATCTCTAAATTATCTTACCTTGATATAGGCCGCACACGACAAAGATCACCAACACTTATGATTTCATTATTAAACATCTAAGGGACCCAATCTCGGAAATGAAATTCTATCAGCGCGTATCATTTCGGGTTTGCGCCAAGACTAAGGCGCGGAAATCATCGTGAATTTGCGGGTCAGCGGCACTGAAAAATTGCAACATGATTATGCCAATCGCCTTATTTTTAGGGTCCACCCAAAAATTTGTTCGCGCCGCTCCACCCCATCCAAATTGCCCTGGATATCGTCCCTGCGCAGCCTCCAATTCTGGCGTCGTTGTAATTTGGACCGAGCCGCCATACCCAAAACCCGTGCCTGTATCGCCCCCAATCCAAGGCAAAAGAGCAGGTACATCCCCGAGATGATCCGTCATCATCAATCTTACCGTTTCGGCCTTCAAAATACGCCCCCCCTCGTAGGTTCCCTCATTGAGCAACATGCGTGCAAATTTCAGCCAATCATCGGTGGTAGATACTAATCCGCCGCCGCCTGATTCAAATTTCCCAGGCTCGGTGAAGGGCGAAATCTGACCATCTTCCGCGAGGGTAAAGCTTCCATCAGCTCGCAAGAGGTAATTTGAGGCAAAGCGCGGTTTAAGTTCTGCGGAAACTTGGAAGCTTGTCTCTGTCATCCCCAAGGGGCCAAAAAAACGCGCTTGCATTGCCTCGCCCAAAGTTTGGCCGGTGACCACTTCGGCAATACGGCCTAAAATATCGATGGAATAGGAATAAAACCACTGCTCCCCCGGCTGACCCAGTAGCGGCAAAGCTGGCATTTTTTCCATATTATCGGCCATGCCCGTTTGCGGGTTAAAGAGATCCGCTTGCGCCCAAGCGTCTTCAATCGGATTGCCACCGAAAATCCCATAGGCCATTCCAGCGCGGTGAAGCAGGAGGTCTTCTATCGTCATGGGGCGAGTTTGATCTTCAAATATGGATTGGCCGTCAGGTCCGCGGCTCACAACTTTCATCGCGGCCAGCTGCGGGATATATTTTGCCGCGGGGTCAGTGAGGGCGAGTTTGCCTTCCTCCATCAAGTCCATAATCAGAGCGGAGGTCACTGGCTTGGTCATAGAATAAACGCGGTAGAGCGTATCGGATGTCACGGGCGTCTCTCGTTCACGGTCAGCGAGGCCAAAACTATTGCGGTAGACCGTTTGCCCTTCATCGAACACTAAGGCTTGAACGCCAATAACGTCGCCGCGCGCAACTGCGCTAGAGAGCAAATCATCCATAGCGGCTACATCGAACCTAACCGAAGCAGCGGTGCTAGACGGCGCGATAAGTTTTGACGAAGCGTCTATGTCTGGCGTGCAGGCTGCGCCTGTCAGAATGAACAGCGGGAGACACAAAGGTTTGAAATTTATCATATGCTGACTGTGCGGCTTTTCACGCTCTGGTCAAGTCTAGCGAACTCATGCAAACACGCAGACTATGAAATGGGTCCACCGCATAATTTTTCTCGGCATCACGCTTTATTCTATGTTGGCCGCAACCGCTTACGGCGTACAACGCAAGCTGCTCTATCTTCCGCCCAATATCATATATTCCGCGCCGACAGATATGATGGAGGTGAAAACAAAGGACAATCATTTGGGATGGTATAGTCCCGCCCAAAATGACCTTCCCACTGTCATGGTTTTTCATGGAAATGCCTCTGCTATTGACAGCAATCTCCATATTTTTCGCGATTTACGGAGCGCGGGTTATGGGGTCTGGTCGGTTGGATACCCCGGATATCCTGGTATAGAAGGAACGCCTAGTCAGAGACATATCGTTGCTGCAGCCATAGACCAATACAAGCATTTAACCCGCTTAGGCGTGAAGCGCATCGTATTTTATGGCACATCTTTAGGCAGCGGCGCGGCGGCGCAACTCGCGGCGCATCATCCGCCGGACCTCTTAATTTTGGATGCGCCGTTCAATTCAATCTCAGACATGGCACGGAAAAATATAGGAATATTGCCGGTAGATATTTTACTGAAAGATCAGTGGCGGTCGGACAAAGCCCTGAGCGGTTTAACAGTTCCGCTCATATGGATTCATGGTACGGAGGACAAAGTCGTGCCCCTTACGCAAGGCCAAAAACTTTATGACGGATATAGAGGTCCAAAATCGGCCCATATTATTCCTGGGGCAAACCATATTAATACCTGGCTAAAGGGCGGGCGGGAAACCGTCTTGGACGCCTTAGAAAGCCGCTAAAATCTTGGCCGCATTAACCTATTGGTTTTACTCTCTGTGCCATGTATTTTTTCAACATGACCCCACCTCTCGCGCTCGACTCAATTTCTAAATCCTTTGGCGGTAAGGCGGCGGTGCAAGACGTCTCTTTCACGGTTGAGCCTGGGCAAATTGTCGGGTTTCTAGGACCGAATGGAGCAGGAAAAACCACAACACTCCGCATGGCACTTGGGCTTATCAAACCTGACACCGGATCTGTTAAACTTTTTGGCGAAACACCTGGAGAAAATGCCTTTGGACGGGTGGGTTTTCTCCCCGAAGAACGCGGTCTATATAAAAAACAAACCGCGCGTGAGGCGATTGCCCATATGGCGCGCCTAAATGGGATAAAAAAGAGAGCCGCCGTTACGCTCGCGGATGAGCTTTTAGATCGCTACGGCCTCGGCGAGGCGAAACGTAAGAAGAATAAAGATATGTCCAAAGGGATGGCGCAGAAAGTCCAGCTCTTGGCCGCCATTGCTCATGACCCCGAATTTCATATTCTTGACGAGCCTTTTTCAGGGCTCGATCCCGTCAATCAACAGGTCTTAGAAGATATGGTCAGAGAAATTGCGCGGCGTGATCGCACCATAATTTTTTCAACCCATGTCATGGAACATGCGGAGCGGCTCTGTGACCGCATTATCCTGATGGCGTCTGGGCGTAAAGTTTTTGACGGCACGACCAAAGAGGTCTTAGCCCATGCCCCAAGACGCGTAAATTTAGCATCCGATATGGCGGGATTAAAAGACCTTGTTGAACCTTTTGCGAGCACCGTAGATGAGCACGAAGATGGGTCCTTATCCTTGATATTAAAACCAACTGCTCAGGCACATGATATTTTGGAACGGTCCGTCGCCCAAGGTCTGCCCCTTACCCAATATGAACCGATCCGTCCCACGCTACACGAAGCTTTTGTCACCTTGGTTGGCGAGGACGTTCGGCAAGATATGGATATCACTGAGGGGGCCACAACATGAGTTTCTTGCCTCGCATTAGCCTTCGCCGCACCTTCCTCATCGCGCGGCGAGATTATCTGGGATATGTCAAGACATGGGGCTTTTGGCTGTCTTTCCTCTTGCCCTTTATTTTTGGAGGATTTGCCTTCATCGCGGCGACCTCTGATATTGATTTGACGCCCACGCAATATGTGACCGTCATTGATGAAACGGGGCTCCATGCCGAGCGCTTTTATGACCTCTATGATGAAGAGCTAGAAGAACAGGCACAGGCCGCTTTATCAACCAAAGCGTTCTTCATCCAGGACAAAAACAAACGCCAGACATTTCAACGTATTTTGCGCGCCGATGGCACGAAAGCGGCGCAAAACTATATTTCCGAAAACATCCCGGGAGTCTCAACCAAGTATGAGGAACCCGTCCCAGCTTTTAAGTTCACGGACCCGCCCGCCGATAATTTGAAGGATTTACTCCCCTATCTCCGCGGTGAGATACAAATGACGATAGATGACAAACCAGCTAACTTAGGCGGGCTAATTATTTTCAAATCTAGCGACAATCCTAGTGAGCCAGACACGCAATATTGGTCGACAAATGTGAATAAGTTGGACGCGCCAAATCTAACAAATCGATATCTACGCCGTCTCGCCAGAACGAATTACCTCGAGCCAAAAGGACTAAGCGTTAAGGAGATCGATCGTAGGATTGCCCTAGCGGCAGAAACCTCGACATTTAACCCTGTGAAAACTGAAGCGGCAGACCAAGGCGTCAACAAAAGCGACACCGTGCCGTTTTTGGTTGCTACGGTACTGGCTTTTATGTTGTGGCTTACGGTCTTCTCAGGCGCCTATATGTTATTGACCTCTATGCTAGAAGAGAAGCTCAATAAACTCTTGGAGATGATGCTCGCGACAACACGGTTTTCAGAGATAATTTTGGGGAAATTAGTGGGCGTGGCTGCCCTCACGCTATCGATGATGGCGCCTTATATTGTGCTGGGGATTGGCGGCGTACTGGGCTATGTATTTTACGGGGCCGACCAAGATGTCGTCAAAGGGCTGATATCTGCGTTTAACGCAAAGATGATAATATTCCTGATTATAAATTTGCTTCTCGGTTATATTCTCTATGGCGCATTTTTCATTGCGCTGGGGTCCTTATCCTCCTCAATGCAGGACGCCCAAACATTGACAACGCCGATTTTATTTATCCTCATGGCCTGCGTACCTGTTATCTTCTTGGGGATGACGGCCCCCGATAGTCCTCTCCTCAAAATCGCGACTTTCATTCCTTTCTCAGCCCCCTTCGCAATCATTGTGCGCCTGCCTTCCGACCCGCCGCTTTGGGAGCTTTTACTCTCCACAGGATTTTTGACACTCCTTTGTATCGGCACGATAGCTTTGGCGGGGCGTATCTTCAGATATGGTGTTTTATCTGGCGCAGGCGCAGGTGTTGTCATCGCTTGGTTCAAACGCGTCATATTGCGCCGTAAAGCCTAGGTGACTTTTCCGCTCCGCTTTCCTATGTATGCCGCATGAGCCGACCCGACGAAATCCGAGATGCTATATTAAAAGCCGCATTGAAAATTGCGCCATTCGAAGGCTGGAGTCATTTAACCCTGAAGCGGGCCGTCCGAGATGCGGGCTTTCCAGAGGGGTCTGAAGAGCTCTATTTTGAAAATGGTTTATCAGATTTACTGAACCATTGGTCCGACGCTTTAAATGCGCAAGCCGAGCAGGAAATTCAGGCGCTAGACTTAGGGGCATTAAAAATCCGAGACCGGATAACACAAGCGGTGCTTTTGCGGTTGGAGGCAATTGGACCGCATGAGGAAGCGGCCAGGCGCGCCTCTGCCCGTCTGGTCCTACCCGACCTAGCACCAACGGGCCTAAAGCAAATTTGGAATGCGGCAGATATGATCTGGCGCGCGATAGGCGACACATCAACAGATGGGAATTACTATTCGAAACGCACAATTCTTTCTTCTGTAATTTGGTCAACGCTGCCTATTTGGCTCTCTGATCAATCTGATGATAAATCCGCGGCCCGCACTTTTCTGGACGCACGGATAGAAAATGTCATGGCGTTTGAAAAGCTAAAATGGCGCGTGAAAGGCTTCACTAAAGATATGCCTGACCCCGCTGAAATCTTAGGGCAGCTCAGATATGGTGGGTCAGAGATTTTCTCGCGCCGTAGAAAAGGCCGCGCGCGAAGACGACGTTATTCGCGTTGAGGCGTTGTTTGGGCCTGCTGCCAAAGCTGGGTCGCTATATCTTTAAAATTCTCCGATATGTCGGTATTTGCCGCTGCAACGGGCTGCCCTGCGTCACCGCTTTCTCGAATAGATAACGCTAATGGCGCAGCACCGAGATAATTTATATTAGACGCCTCTGCCTCAGTTTTAGCGCCGTCCTTGCCAAAAATATGATGCGACGTGCCGCACTCACTACAGGTGAAAACCGCCATATTTTCAATAAGGCCCAAGACGGGAATATCGACTTTTTCGAACATAGCGACGCCTTTGCGCGCGTCTAGCAAGGCTAGGTCTTGCGGCGTGGAAACAATAACGGCTCCATTCGGTTTTACATCCTGCGCGAGCCCAAGCTGCGCATCCCCTGTGCCAGGCGGCATATCAATCAGCAAAGCATCTAATTCACCCCAATCCACATCCCATAACATCCGCGCAATCGCCCCTTGAACGAGCGGGCCGCGCCAAACAATGGGACTGTCATCGGGCGTCAAATACCCAATCGACATTGTCTGAATGCCGTATGCTTCGATAGGGACAATAATATTCCGAGCGCCCGCCTTAATTGTGCGAGCTTGTTGCCCGGTTGTGCCAAATAACATTGGCAGGCTAGGCCCATGAATATCCGCATCTAATAGACCAATTTTCAAGCCTGAACGACTTAAGGCTACGGCCAAATTCGCAGCCATGGTGGATTTGCCGACACCTCCTTTCGCGGATGAAATAGCCAAAATACGCTTGACGTCACCATCACCTTGTACGCCTTCGGGTCGGCGGGCTTGATGGGGGTTTGGGCGCGGTCGGCTTGCCATTTGAGGTCCCGCCTTATGCGCCGATAAAATAACTTGGGCTTTGGTCACGCCCTCTAGAGCCTCGAGAACCGATTGCGCCGTTTCTCGTATGGGGAAGAAGTTTTCGGCCTGAGGCGGCGGAATTTGGAGAACGGCCTGCAATGTTCCGTCCACAAATTCTAGGCTAGCCAACCGTCCGCTTGAAATGATATCGCCGTCCTTAATGGGGTCTGCGATGTTAGAGAGCGCTTTGAGAGCAAGGTCTTCGGAATAAGTCATTACTTGGGCGCGCGAGGTGGAAAACCAGCTGTTTTGTTCGAGCAAAAAAATGTCATAGCGCCCGACTTTGACAGTTGAATGGGCATTTGATCTTTATCCGCAGAGCCGATGATAAGGTCTCCATTTGTATTTACGGCAAAGCCTCGCGCCGAACGCGGCAAGACCCCAATATGATTTATCTGCGGCGTGGGTCCTGAAAGATTTAGCGTAAACGCAGAGATATCTGCCCCCGCCGGTCCCCATCTATCTATAATCCAAAATATTGGCGTTGATTGCCCAAGCTTTAGGGGTCGCCCTGGGAGTATAGCCATGGGATTTGAAAACTCGCCAATGGGCTCGAACTGCCCTGACTTATTGTCGTAATGCAAGAGGGTTCCGCCCTTAAGCGTGACCCGCGATTTAGCCGCAGCTAAATCATATCCCGCAAGCCAGCCCGTCGCGGTAGGATGTGCTGTTGTTAAGTGCTCTCGCGATAAGGCAACGCGGGCAGAGGTATCAGAAATCATCCAACCCGATTCAAAAAACGGCATTTGTGCCTGCATATCACCCAAATCAAATGGACGCACAGGGCATGGCTGATTGCGCTGCGGACCCGCACGAAGCTTCAGATAATGCTTCGCCGCCAGCGCGATCGGGGTCACAGGATGATTAGTCTGTTCTTGGATGAGCGCGCGATGGGAAGGTTTTGCCTTTTTAAGACCCGCTGAAACGGCCCGAATATCATTTGAGCGGATAAGGTCAGACACAACCTGCTGCTGCGCAGGGTGAGCGCCGTAATACTCTGCTATGAGATCGCGGTTAATCCATTTTTCCGACTGAGCCACTTTCCAAATATGCGTCAAAGCGGGCTGCGCCTTCGTATTTTGCAAATAACTCAGATATTGATTTTGGGCGACAAAAGGCTGCCCTTCAACAAGCGCGGAAAAAGCCGCTAGCCGGCTAGGCGTGAGGTCAGGAAAAGGTCCGTCAGCGATGGTCAGGACAGCGTGCAAGCCGCTCGCCCGCGCGAGCACGGGTAGCTTGTCATCATCAGACATTTTGCGGGCAAATTGAAGATAAAACCCATCTGGCCGCGATTTATGCCGAGACGCGAGCATATCACCAATCGCTCTGGCTTGTGCAGGCGTGTCAAGTCCTGCCATCTCCGCTAGTAATCCATTGAACGCTTTTGCCGGACTAGAGCGGTAGAGAGTCGTATAGGCCGCCGTCACAATCTCTCGCTGCCCACTCCCCAAAAGCGCAATAAACGCGTCTTCGCTCCCCGCCGCGTCTAGCCGATATAAATAGGGAGCCGCTTCGCGGATAGGGTCCTGGCTTAACGCCTGAAGCAAAACCTTCTGCACCCCACTGGATATCGGCGCGCGCTGCGCGGTGATGGGTAAACGGGTCAAAGCCTGACGTGCCTGTTCCCGCGTAGCAGGATTTGAATGCGCAAGGCTTTGCAACAATAAATCTCTCGACATGGGATGGCCGTCTTGCAGAAGCGGCATGAGGGCTTCCGCCTTCTTTGGGCTCCATTTCTGAGCCACGCGTTGTCGCTCTATAGGCGTCAAAGGCCCTAAGGCTAAAATTAATTTGGCTATATCAGCATGGCCGTCTTTACTTTCCAAAAGCGAAAACAGTGCATGCCTTCCTATTGGGCCAAAGCGCCTAAATTCGGTCTCGAGAACATCAAAGTCAAATTCAGACGCCGTATGACGGCTCACAATGTCTACGCAGGCGCGCAATGCGCTGCAAACAGTTTGCTCTTCGGGGGTTAATGTGCGGGCCTCAGTCACGGAGGCGCTTAGCCCCCAAAGGCCAACAGACACCACAACGGCTTGTATAAAGTTCAGGCGAGACACCCCAAAGGCATAGGTGATGAAAGACCTGGCAACAAGCCATGGAAACCGCTTTGTGCAGAGCGAGCAAATTAGAATCTCAGAAAATACGGGCCCTGACGACGGGAAGATACTCACCCCGCTCGTCAGAGCCCTAATTTATACTCGCCACAACACGCAAATTTGGCCTACCTCATGTCTCCACAAGGAGCGGTTTAGGTTTAACAATCCGTCGAAACGAGATGGTATCGTTTCATGAGTGGGACTACCGGATTCCAAATCATGTCACACGAAGAACACTCCCACTGTTTCACAGTTGGATATATACAAAACTCAAACCATCGTATTGAAAACCCTAAGGTATTTCAAAATTTTTGCTGTCTTGAACCTGCATTTCATTCTCCGCTAGGAGTATGCCCAAGAGTTAGGTTATCGTCGCCATCCAAACACCAGACGATAGAGGGGTGATTTGAATTTTTGTTGTGTAATCAAAGATTCTATCCAGAGATGTAAATGAGACCCACAAAGATAATAATTCCCCCGCCCAGAAATTTTGAGACCTATGGGCCTTCCGAGCTCTTTCGGTTTTTCTTCCAAATTGGTCACTGGACAGAAGACAGTTTTAGCGAGGAGTTTCAAAACTATACTCGCGGGACACTTATTAGCACGGTGACAATCAATAAGTGGAAAAATAAGAACGTCATCCCGACGCGTTACTCTGGGCAATTATTCAAAATGATTGAGACCATGTCGGAGCCGCCCATCGGCAAAGCGTGGATTAAAGCCTTCGAAACGGTTTGGGCCCTTCACGCCGCCGGCCGGTACGCCGATATAGAGTCAACCAGCGAGCGCGCGCCTTCGGACACAGTATGCAGGCAACATAGAAAGTGGATTCAACACCTCTACACGCAACCTATGGAAGGGCAGAGCTTTTCGACCGCAGATATTTATGTGCCGCTGCAATGTCTTAACGCATCAGAAGATAGTGGGGAAATTCTTGATGTGGAGGATGCTGCTCAGGCCCGTTCTAAAATGTGGACCTTCATTAGTGGGGGACCTGGATCGGGGAAATCTATCAGCGCCTTACGTTTGGCAAGATCATTTTGTGAAGGTGATGTTTTCCCAATTTACATCAGAGGCAAGCACGTCTCAGATATTGACATTGATGTCACGAATAGCACGCAATTTATCTTCGACTCCTTTTCTATCAAATCATTTTTAAAACAGTTTAGGGCCTCTTCCTTTGACAGCGCTTGTTTGATTTTGGACGGGCTCGACGAAATAAATCAAATGTCAGGTGGTAGACACAATCGAGTCGCCCAGATTCTATCTAATTTGAAGCTTGAGCAAGCCGCCTGCGCCGCGCATGGTAAATCTTTGCAATTCGTTGTATTCGGCCGTGAGCCCCATATTGAATATGCAGCGAGCCTTGTTCAGGATAGTCAGTCTCAGCATTTGACCTTACTATCCCTTGATGGCTCACACCCCAGCAAAGAGAAGCTCAATGATTCCAAAACAGGGTCAGATTTACGGCCAATTTGGTGGGAAAAATATCTTGAGGCTACACAACGAAATATAGACCCAACTCTACCCGATTTTTTATGTTTAGAATATGATGATTTTTCAAGCTTTGGACTTAACCCCCTCCTTAGCTTTCTGATGTGTCAAACGGCATTTGAGCACGCCCAAGATAGCGCGTTCGTAAAATCACCACATGTCAAATTACAACATGAATACATCAACGCCTTCACATATAGATCCAATAAAAATGAAATTTACAACTCCATTGTCCAACACATGGCGGGGTCTTTAAGCCATATACTTACGCCCTCTAAGTTCCGCGCGGTCCTTCAACATATTGCGGTATCAATATGGCAGGCTGGTGACAATTTATCTGTGCCGATTAATCACATATACGACTCCCTTGAAGACGCTGACCAAAAAAGGAGTTTCAAGGCCTTAGGTCTGGACTCACGCACCCCAACACCACCGGATATTTTTGTCACCTCATTTTATTATCGCGTGACGCCACATGAAAACCAGCCGGAAAATATGAGGGTAGAATTCACGGATGAAACATTTTCCGACTATTTAGTGAGTACATTTCTTTTCGATCGGTTTGTCGACTTACTGTCTGCTTTTAAGACAAATGAGAAAACCGAAGAGGCTTTGAGCGCCTGGGCTAGGGCGTCCAGTTCTGGAGCCCATACACCAAGCCTTGCGGGCTTCTGCCAAAAAGAGGCGATCTTACGCTACGATGACTTCGCGGACTTGAATTGGGATTTTGCACTAAAGATTATTCAGAGTCACTTATCCCCCCATCATTTTGGGGAAGGCAGCCTTAAGTCTCTCACCCAATTACAACACTCAAATAGCGTCTTATTTTTTATCTGGTCATGTTTGAATTTGGAGCGATACAAACGGCGCGATACGCATTTTGATATCATCGGAAATACTCAGGATTTCGATATAAATACCCTTAGGGTGTTTCAACCCCCTCACTCGGCGTCTCACCAATCGAGCCCTTTCAATAAACACGCCGCAAACCACCACAGCTTTTTATCCTTTTCGCTATCGGGGCAAAAAGTCTCCGCGGGCGACTTGCGCCAGTTTAACTTCCGCCAGGGGCATATGGAGCATGCAATCTACATAGATACGAACTTTGCTATGACCTATTGGAGCCATGTTAAGGTAAGTGACAGTCAATTTAGTCGAGCCACTTTCCAACAAGCCATTATCCATAAATTGCGTGTTTTAAAATCAGACTTCAAAAATTGCTTATTTCAGGGCTCGCGATTTGAAGGGGCCCTGTTTAACACTTGTCAAATGCGCGACGTTTTCTTTTCTCAATGCCATTTCTCGGAGGTCGAATTTATGGCCCCTCAATTCGAAAACGTAATTTTCGACCGATGTGTGTTTTCAGATGTTAGTTTTTCTCAGCTTGACGATAGAATCGGTCTTACCGGCGCGAAGTTTCGATATTGCACATTTCTAGATATGGAAGCTAACATTGAAAAAATCCCTATAGATAATCTGATTGGGACAATTCAGAAAAACCCAGATGGAACCACGCCTATTGCCCTGAAAACATCGAAAATTGGGACAGGGTTACAGAAATTTTTATAATATTTTCAGAACCCTAATACGCAAACACATCTATTAGTTTATAGTGAGTTAATGGCGTCTTTTCCGCTTCCGCGTGTAAGCGGAGTTCATGAAAACATCCCAGAAACCCAATTTTAAATCAAAATCCCCTTCCTTAAAACGCCTGATCTTTCATGCGCTATTTGGTAGAAAACGCGTGTCTTTCTGCACGCCTATTGCTCTTGCGTCACGCCGCAAATGACCCGCCTTCATTCAAGCCAGAAGATTAGGCGACGGGATGTTTTTGCGTTTGCCAGATTAGCTATACGCCCGCTTTTAAGCTTGACGGCTATCGCCCTCTTCACACCGAAACGCACGCGGCAAATGGCAGACCTTTTTGCGGAACTTTACTCTCGGCTCTGGGATTGTGCCGAGCATTCAATTTCTCACCAAGGGTTTACCTTGCCATCTGCCCTTGGCGATGATCCAGTCCACCGAGTCAATGAACACCTTAAACAACTTTATGGAAGTCAATTTGCAAGTCTTTCAATGGGGGGGTCTTCCGGCGCAATGTTAGCTTTATTGACCGCCGTCCTACCCAAATTAAATCCTAACCGAGAGTTTATCCTTTTCGACGACGCTTGCCACCAAAGCACAATTGGCGGTCTGATATTTGGGCGATGGAAAGCCATTCGTTTGCCAAGAGAAAATTGTGAGAGCCGCCAAACTATATATCCGGTTAAATTTGAAGCCCTAAAAGCGCGTATTGAAAAATACGGTCCTGAAAATTTTGCGGCAATAATATTGGTCCTTCCGTCTTACGATGGGTTTCGGTCTCCCTCGGAGGATCAAAGAATTTACCAATATGCGCGGAACTTAGGTATTCCTGTGATTGTTGATGGCGCCTGGGATGCATTGAGGTTTCACGGGCCTAAAGCCCAAACCCCGCCACTTTCCTCTATCTGCGACGTTTGGATTACGAGCCCCCATAAGCGCGGGCTAACCCCTTCAAGTCTTGGCTGCGTTCTCACAGATAATGAGAGCATAATCCGCCTCTGGGATGAGGCTATGGATTTAGGTTTTCGGTCCTCTAGTGTGTCTTTTGTAGAGATTATGATTGCAGAATATAGGCTGTCGCAAATTCTAGCTGGCCGTTGGAAGAAAAATTTTGACGACGCCGACAGAGCCGCGAAAATATTGCGCGCCCGTATTAAAGACATTCATCCAGATCTGGAAATTACAACGGCCCCTCAGGTTCAGGCTGAAATCCATGACCCCACACATTTATTGATTGGTACACAAAATATTCCAGATCTAGACGCGCGGGCTTGGGCCAATATTCTAGCAAATGATTTTGCGATCGATATCGAAAAAGCGACAAGGTCCTCTCTGCTACTTCTATGCGGTGACCCTATACATTTGAGGCATATCGACCAGATTATTGAAAGCTTTGGGGCCGCTCTAAAAATAGCTCTAGAGAGAACAGCGAAGTACACATGACACGCAAAACAGATGAATGCCTGCGGCCCTGGGACGCCTTTATCGCCCCAACTGAACGGATAGATTTAGCAAGAGCCTCTGGCCGAATTGCAGCCTCAACTATTCGGCAATATCCGCCGGGAATACCAGAAATCATACCAGGCACCCAATATTCTCCAGACGTCATCAAGTCTCTTGAGAGCGCCCATGCCGCTCAAGCTAAAATTATTGGCATCAACATGGCGGCGGATCGCAAGGTAGATGTTCTTAAAGACTTAGGGCGGCAGGCAGAAAAATTGGATATCCAAGTCTTTGAGTCTCGAAGTATAGACGGTTCAACATCGGATGAGATAGCCGATTTTTTTAGAACCTCTTTCAGCGCGGCGCCTTATTATCACTTCGCCTTTCATGAAAGTGAGCCCTTAGACTCTCTGCCCCCCACGCTCGATTTCGAAGCCTATGCGGTCAGCATCGCCCTCACCGACCCAGAAAAGCGAAAAACCTGCCAAGACGCTTTGCGAAGTGTGGCTTATGAAAAAGCGGTGCATGCCAATGCATCCGCTGATTTAAGTAGCATCATTCTGCCAAAAGGATTTCACCTTTGGACCGATAAAGCCCTGTGCCGAAAACATATAAAGGACCGTCTTTCTGATCCCGGATATGTCACCCTTGTTCGGCATAAGGATACTGGAAAACTCTTGGGTTTGCTGCACTCAAGAATGGGAACGGTCAGAAGAATTTTTCAATCTGAGGAGTGGTCCGATCCCTTACTTTTCAGCACCTATAGTGATGCCAAGAAATTAGCGGATGCCAAACAGTTTTTCGAAAAAGTCGACTATCATTTTGGCCTAAAGCCAAACGACCCCATAATGACAATTTCGGCACAAGTTCTCGCTCCCGAAATTCAGGGCGGTGATGTATTTTATCAAATGATTAAACCTATGGCAGAGCTTATCAGTCCGCAGCACGCAGCCCTGCCCTTACTCAGCGAAATTTCTCTTCATGGCACTGCGCATGTATTGAACACGTCCTTTACGGATCGTATTGTTTTTGGCGTTCTCAAAAACACACACCCCCTGGTGTATTGTTCACAAATGAACCAAGCACTTTTCCTTTTCACGAGCGAGAAAAAACATTGGCATCACGCCCTGAGAAAAGCTGCCCGCGAAAACCTAGAGTATCGCAAACAATATTTTATTTCCCATCATACCGACAATAAGCATGTAAAAGTGCGGCCTAATGGTCCGCTAGGATTAGCTGTTTTTGCGATTAAGGACATCCCCGCAAAAACGCGTATTGCCGTTTTTAGAGGAGAAACCTATCGCTCAACCTCTGCTGTCAATTTACCCGAAATTATGCGAGACCACGCCATTCAAGTCGGACCGGAAGAATTTGTTTTTGGGTATAAAGGCTTGGCACATTGCCTGTGTCATTCTTGTGACCCCAATTGCGGGATCAGAAATCTCACGGAGATTTTTACCATAAGAGACATTGCCGCAGGGGAGCAGCTATCATGGGACTACAGATGTTCAGAGAACTCAGACTGGGTTTTGGAAACCTGCCTTTGCGGTAGCGAAAGATGCACGGGTACAGTCAAGAATTTCGACAGTCTTCCACGTGAAATAAAAGCAGAGTATCTCGCTAAATCCATGGTTTCCGAATGGATTAGAGAAAATATTTAGATCAAGAGGGCATGCCAACCAGTTCTGCCGTGTGATCTCCTAAGAGGCTCAGAAAACTATAATGTTGGTCTAATAAACGCGTGGGTGTATTGCGCGTTGGGTCAGTTTTCACACCGAGTTTAAGAATTGTTTTATCGCGGACCATGGCTAAATCCTCTTTTAGCGTGCTAGCTGTGATGCCCAAATCCTTGGCCTGTTGTTCAAAGCTCTGCAAAGGCGAGTTTATATATTTTCGGAGATTTAGCAGACGGCTCTCGGTTAGCCCTGATAACAAGAAAAACAACTTCTTCAATCTCAACTCATCAAAAACACCCGAACGATAGAACCACGCCAAAGCAAAGGGGAAGGAGGCTAATTCAATTTTTATATGATCAAATGAAACCCAATTCACATTGTTTTTGTCCCCCATATAGTCGAAGGATAAAAATGTGCTTTCATGGCCCGGGTTTAGAAACCCAACTGACATCGAGTGATAAATTCCAAATTTCAGACAGTGATTAATGAAAAAAGGAAAGTCTTCTACCCGCTCGGCTCGACAAATATGCGTATAATTCAAAGCGCGTCCTGGGTTCGCATAAACCACGGGCGAGAGCGTATCCAAATGGGCATTGTGCATATAGCTGATCAAACATTCCTCTGGTAAATTCCAAAGAACAGTTTGAATATCAGGGGCCAGGCCTTTTTCGCTCAGCTTAATCTGACTTGTTGTGCAAAACTCATAGGTAAAATCTGGAAAAATATCTTCAAATACGCGGTTTTGAAATGCCGAAAACGCCAAATCGCCCTCTTTAGATACAGGCGTGACTTTCGCCATATGGAAAATTTCTTCAAGGGAGTCAGATGCCAGAAGCCTCTTTATCGAATTTTTATACTGACGCGAAATCCCAGCCATTTCATTCCTAAGGTCGACACATAATGTGTTGTTTTATTGAGCTAATATCACACAATAGCCGTGGGGTTCAGTATCACACAGCCGCAAGACAATAGGAAGTCAGTAAAGTCAGTTTCGAAGAAATTCACCGTTCTGGTGGGCGATACTGGGATTGAACCAGTGACCCCTACAATGTCAATGTAGTGCTCTCCCGCTGAGCTAATCGCCCGTCCAGACCTGAACGTTGAAGCGTTTAGCCTAAGCTATCCGCGTTCGGGAAACGGCGATATACGCAAGGTCTCCGAGAGTGGCAAGCCCTAATCCCCCCGCAATCGCAGCGCATTTTCAATCCTACGCTTGTCCCGTTTTACGCCGCGATAAGGCGATCTACCTCTTCAACGAGCTGCCGCAGATGGACGGGCTTTGATAAAACCGTTTGGCTATTTATATCCTGATCGCTCATGGCAACGGCCGCAAAACCAGTGATGAACATGATTTTAATTCCAGGAGACAATGTTTCCGCCTGTTTGGCGAGTTCAATACCATCAATACCGGGCATCATTATATCGGTCAGGAGTAAGTCAAAAGCCCCATCTGCGAACTTCAAGGCTCTCAGAGCCCGTTCTCCGTCAGCGCAGGCAATCACATGATGACCCGCTTTTTCGAGAGCCTTCTCAAAAAACCGGCGCATTCCATCGTCATCTTCAGCATATAGGATTGTCGCCATAACTGCACGTCCTGATTATGTTTCATTCTGGGTCTGGCAGCTTACAATGCAATGAGCTGGCCAACATGCACTCTCGTAGCCGCGCAAAATTAAAAATGTCTGAGGACGCAGAGCATTTTTAAGACTATAAGTCATGAATATGCGATTCAGACCCAAAAAGATAGGAGAAGATCTAAGTGCCTTTGGCAAGGGCCATGACATTAAAACACCACGAGACTGGCAGGCGGGCGTGATTTTTGCCTCACCTCACTCCGGGTCGATATACCCGTCCCCCCTTTTTGAAGGATCAAACGTGTCCGCGCATCAATTGCGGCGCAATGAGGATGTCTTTATCAATCAGTTATTTGACAGCGCCGTCGAGGCTGGGGCGCCTCTCTTGAGCGCGCGATTTCCTCGGGTCGTGGTGGACGTTAATAGGGGCGTAAATGAATTGCCACAGCATTGGGAAAGCCTAAATAACCCCGCCGATTGCAATCCCGCCACGCCAAGAGCTGCAGCTGGTCTGGGGGTTGTGCCGACCTACTTATCCGAAAATCTCGCTATCTATACCCGCTTGCCGACCATCGCTGACGTCAAACAAAGGTTGATAAAATTATATTATCCCTATCATAGTGCTCTCAAAACTCTGCTGGACACATCAATAGAAAGATTTGGCCGAGCTTTACTGGTGGATTGTCATTCTATGCCAGGGTTTGCACCCATGGGGTCCCGCCGGCCCGACATCATCCTAGGCGACAGATTTGGAAGCTCATGCCATTCTGATACGCTCGCGCTGTTCCAGAAATTATTTACACAAGCGGGATATAGTGTTGGCGTAAATTATCCTTATGCAGGCGGATATACGACATCTCATTACGGCAAACCTCATGAGGGTATTGAGACTATCCAAATTGAAGTGAACCGAGATCTATATGTGAACCCCGTAACTTTTTTACCTAAATCGGGTTTTGATAAGCTCTCGGAAGATTTGCGCTTTATCACGCGAGAAATTGTAATCTCAGCCAAGCCTCAAGATTTAGCGGCACAATAAAGCAGCGTTTTCCCGCGGGGCGCGAAAGTTTGGCACGTAACTTGCTCTCCTCTTAAGCGAACAGACCATTAACTTTCGGGGAATTCCGTTATGACCAGTGATATTGACCTGCATGTTGGCAAACGCTTACGCCGCCGCCGCCGTCTTTTAGGACTTACCCAGCAATCGCTTGCTGAAGAAGTTGGCATTCGCTTCCAACAAATTCAAAAATATGAATGTGGCGCCAATCGCGTATCTGCCGCGCGCTTGTTTGAATTATCTGAGGCTTTGTCTGTGCCTATCCAGTATTTCTACGAAGGTCTCGGGTCCCATGATCCCCTAACCGGCGAGGTAGACTCAGATGTGATTGCGCCCGATGTTTTATCACGCAAAGAAACGATGGATCTTGTGAGAGCTTATTATGCGATGGATGACGCGCCGCGGAAGCACTTATTGGATCTGGCCAAGTCACTGGAACAGGCCAATAAACCAAAATTACGCCTCGTTGCACAATAGACAGCAGGGCGCCTGACTGTTAGCTGAGCCAATATGGCTCTATCAGATGAAATCGGGAAGCGGCTCGACCACTTCGAAACTTTATCCCGCTTAGCACGGCGCATAACCCTGCCCTTGTTCGCTGACCCCCAAGGCGTCGAGAATAAGGCCGCAGGCAGTGACTATGATCCCGTCACGCAAGCGGATATTGATGCCGAGGACGCTCTGCGGACCGCTATACATACAGCCTTCCCCGAGGATTCTATTGAAGGTGAAGAGCGGCCTGATTATGTCGGATCAAATGGTTTTTCTTGGACGTTAGATCCTATAGACGGCACTCGCGCATTTGTGGCGGGCGTTCCCGTTTGGAGTACCCTCATTGCTTTATCTCATGACGGTGAAGCAAAATTGGGCATGATTGATCTGCCCGCGCTTGATACTCGATATCTAGGCCGAACGGATGGGACCATAAGGCGGGCTTGGGTTGAAAGACCTCTTCATGCAATTGACGCTTTGGAAACGAAGCCCTGCCTCGAAATTCGGGACGGGATTCTCGGCTGCACAGCGCCCTTTGGCATGTTCCGCCCCGGAGAATTAGCGGCCTTTAAAATTATTGGAGCGGGGACGAAATTTATGAGACTGGGGTTGGACGCACTTGGATACGGGCTTTTGGCAGAAGGCCGCATGGATATTATCGTCGAGGCCGGTATGAAACCCTGTGACGTTCGGGCGCTTATTCCAATCGTGGAAGGCGCAGGGGGACGGCTGACAAATTGGGAAGGCGGGAGCGCCGCTGATGGAGGGCGAGTGGTTGCCGTTGGCGACCCCATTTTATTACCAGAGCTCTACACATATCTTGGCCGTGCCTTAGACGAGTAAAAAAGCCAGCCCCTTTCGGCGCTTAGCGTTGATTCAAATTCTTGGTGGCTTCTACGGGACCTAAACTCGTGGCAGTGGGGCTAAGGCGGCGCAATAATCCACTGGCCGTATTCTGGTCAAATTTCACACGAAGCTGAAGATACGCCCCTTCCCGTGAATATTCGGCCGCCTCAAAATCATCATCCTTATAACCTTCGACATTGTACCCAGCGCTAATCCAAACATTATCAACCGGGGAGACCCCAATGCTAGGCCCCCAAGAATAGGAGGTTCCAACGTCTTTATTGGTTAAAACAGACCCACGAAGACCGAGATCAATTTTCTCTGTCACATCAAATCGTGTTTCGCCGCCAACAAGATGTGTCCAATTCGAAACTGTTTCATCCCCAATATCGGTTTTTACATATTTGTTTCCGACATTCGTCGAAAGCTGCCAGCGATCGCCAATCATGGTATTCATCGCCGCATTATTCACCAATTTCGTTGTATTGATTCCAGACAGCGGCTGCGAATTCAGAACGTCAAATCGGTTGAAGAAGACTGTGTCTTCATTTCGCGGACGCCAAGACGCCCCGACGCGGGCTTCAAAGAGCTTATCTGTTTCGGGGTTTCCTCGAGGTTCAGAAATCCTTCCTCGTCCTGTGGCCGCGAGCGAAAATTTCTCAGAAAGTTCGCGCGCGGCTGACCCAGAGAAGACCCACGTTTTATCGCTATCATTATCCCGAACTTCGACCCGCGCAGATGAGCTCATCTTATCATCGCGGTAGGCGATACCGGCATAAATAGATTGAAAATTTTCATTGACTTCAAAGGGTGATATTACAGCATCAGGGGCAACTTCGAGGAAGTCTGCTTCCTGCCGCAATAATCGACGGGCTCTCACCCCAACCTGCCCTGAGATATTTTCAGTGAAACGAACGGACTGATCCAGGCCAACTGTTGCGCCCACTCTCCGTCCGCTTTCATTTGACAAATTGTCCGTCGCAACGGTTGCTGTGCCGCCCGACCACGGCGTCGCAGACACGCCCAATGTTGTATTGCCAGATCTCTGGCCGCCGCCATTAAGAATTTCATGACGTAAGTTAATCGTTGCAAAATTACCGACGCGTTTATCGACACCAAACATCAGTTTCTGCGGTTGATTAGAGACGCCGTCTTCGCCGTCAATTGGCGTTTCAGCCGAAGCCTGAACCGTCAGGCCATGCTCGCTAATATCATATGATGCGCGGGCAACGGCCAAAAGGGACGTGCGATCATCCCCGCTTACAAGATTATCCTCGGTAAGCCGAAGTCCAGCAGAGACATCTAATTTTGTCCCATCTTGCGTCGCAAGAATTTCACCGCTTGTTCGTGTATTCCCAGTAGATAGATTTTCCTCTCTATAGGCTTCCACCTCAAAGTGGCGTGTGGAACGGCGACCCGTTTCGGCATCATTTTTCTCGCTCACTTTCACGGCCCCACGCGCACCATATCTGCGAATATTATTCGTATTTGAATTGCGTTGCCCGAGGCCAAACCCGCCCTCTTCTTCTCGGAAATAAGCTTCGGCCAGAACAGATTCGGAGGTATGCACAATCTCTAAAAGCTTGGCATCTGCGACGCCTTCGCCGTCATTAGCCTGATCCGTGATGGCATATTCCGCCCGAATTTCCGTCGAGTCCGTAACTTGAGCGATGACATCAATACCGATTTGATTAGACTTCACACCCGCCGCTAAAGCGCTGCCATTCTCATGGGTAAAGGTTGAGCCAATTAGCACGCGATCATTTAGAATTTGTCCCTGAACGCGCCCCCCCGCCGTAATATTGCGTTCGGCATCTTCGGAGGTTTCATAATCAACAATAATAACATTCGGATTGAAATTTGCATCCGTCGCATCGACAGGTAAGCGGAAGATAAGCTCGCCCGTAAAATAATCCAATGTGTAGTCAAGAAAACGCACAAGCGTTTTGGTTTCCAATACGATATCTGGACGCACGCGGTCGCGTGTTTCTACCGTAATTTCTTCCGACTGCGGCAAAATAAGATCGTTAGACAAACGATAGGGCCCAGAAAGGCCTTCAGCCGCAATTTCATCTTTTACGAACCCTTGATTTGTCTCCGCGGCAAACCCGAGAACCTGGAAATTATCGCCAATATATTCTGCCTTAAGGCCCGTTAGCTTTCGGTTATAGCTGGTCAAGCGGCCTTCGGTGACATTGGTGTCAAAGTCACCAAACAAGGCGTAGGCCTGACGTTTTTCAAGCTTTACAAAAAGAGGGTAGCGAGAGACGCCTTCGAACTCTTGATAAGTTTGATCCCCATAAAGTGTGTAATAGGCATTAGGATCAATTTCACCTTCAAACCCTGTATCTCGGTTGCCGCGGCGTTTATCCGTATCAACGGCCAAGGTCATAAGCCAATTACCTTTAACCATGCCTTTTGCAAAAAAGGCGACGCGGCCATCCGTTACCACATCATCCGCATCTCCCGAAAATGCACTCACATTTCCTTTGACATTCTGCAAAGCCGCGCTGCCTTCTGCGAGACCAACCAAAATCCAATCTCGTTTTTCAGGTTCTAAATACATGTAAATCGGAACTTCACGGCCCGTATCTAATGTGACAGTCACTGTGACTTTGCCCGTTTTCAACGTTGGCTCCAACGGTACACGTAGAATACCATCTCGCCCCACGCTAAATTCGCGTCGGTTGGACAAGGGTGAAATTAAAGTCTCTGTCTGTTCGCGCAAGCGATTATCGCCGCTAGCATCCAGAAGGCTGTAGGGTTCTTCCAAACTCACCCGCGCAATACGGCCCGCGTGAACAGGACGTCCAGATTGATCTTCGAGACGAACAGCAATTTCTGGCGACGTTCGGCCATCTGCAACCAAGACGGATCGATCAGGCACAGGTGTTGCGCGCGCAATATTTTTTACAAACCAAATCTCTTGGCGAATTGTCTTAGCTAAAGTTCCATCTGCATTATGCACATCCGCTAAAAAGACGTTTCGCCCATCTTGCAAGGGCAATCCTCGCCAACGCGAAATTTGAACATCCCCGCTCGCACTCGTGTCTGCACCTTGAAAATAATATCCCGCGAGGTCCCGGTCATTTAGACGGATTTTCACGCGTTGGCCGAAGCCATGTTTAATGCCCACATGGGTAGAGGGAATAGACGGCGTACGCTCGGGCGAAGGATATGCCCATTCTGGCGTGGCATCCTGTTTGTTCAACCAATTACCGTTAAAATCTAAATGTTCTGTCGTGTCTTTAAAGGCTTTCTCTTCAACGACCTCTTCGATTTCACCCGTTTGCTTTAGATAAAAATTCGCACGCCATATTCCACCGCCTTGAACATCAATGAATTTGGAATTATTGACACCCGCATATTGTGTGTTTTCTTCACATGTCATCAGTTCGAAGCCTTTGGGCAAGGTTTCCTCGTCGACTTGGACCACATGTGTGCCTTCGCTCACGCCTTCAAAATGAAACAACCCATCGGAGTCAGAGACAACATAGGCACCTGTCTCCATATAAATACGAACGCCATCTACACCGATGCCTTTGTAAATGGGACGCGCCCAATCCGCATCTCCGTCACAGCTTTGCTCCGTGACGCGGCCAATAATTGTGCTAGTGGATCGCAGTAAATCTTCGCGCAGCGTAACGCCCGCGCGGGCTACATTTGAAAGTGGCTGCATAAGCGGATCAAGGACGACGGCTTCGTTCACCGCATCACCCAAATGCGCCCCAGGACCCACCAATAGAGCGTAATTTAAAGTTATCGTCTCGCCTGGCGCCAAGGCATCCATATCGAAGGTCAGCAAGGTCGCATCTTCCGAGATTTCTGGGTCAACCGACGGGCTAGCTTCTATTCGCGTTGTGCCCGGAACATAGCGAAAACCAATAGGCAAGGTATCATACAAATCCACGGCAGCCGCAGAGTCGCCAGAATTTTGTACTGTCACCGTGTAAGACACATAATCCCCAACGTCGACCGCGTCGCGGTCAGCCGTCTTCGTCAGGACAATATTACTTTCGGGGTCAAGCGGAATATCAAATCTTAGAGGACCGCGCTCGGCTACCGTAAAGGTCTCGCCCAAAGAAGCCGGTGTAATCACGAAGCCTTCTTGCGCGCCAAATTCGAGCAAGTCGCTCTCTGGGACAATAGACGCAAAATTATAACCTTCGGGCGGCTCGACCTCAATGCGGTAGGTGCCCGGTCCAACAACGGGATAGCTGAATTCACCCAGGTTGTTGATATAGGCGAGGCCCGCCTCATCGACCACGTCATCCCCTGATACGACATCAGCTGGAAAAGTAGAGAATCCATCGACACCGAAAACAGTTGCGCGCGTTCCTGTTTCAACATTTATCAATGTGACAACAGCTTCGTCCAACCGCGCGCCATCGGCGGTAGAAAATACGCTATTGGACGGGTTCAAAAAGGCCGTATCAACGGTTACATCCGTACTGTCAAAAATATCGACATAGGTTGCCGTCAGCTGGGTGTTTTCCCCCGCGCTGATAATACCATCGCCCGCAGTGGGCGCTTCGGGGGTCGAGGGTAAAAAGGCGAAAAACTCGCCTGTATCTGGTCCAGATTCATACAGGCGAAGCGTAATTACGTCCCCATTACTCGCCTCAATAGTTACAACAACGGTTTCAATTTCATTGCTGTTTAGATTTTGACCTGTGTCGACAACCCGAACGAATATCAGCTCGCCCGCGAGAAAGGTGGTAGCTGGGATGAGCGGAACTTCCGACGATAGATCAACCCGTGTGTCTCCACCCAAAGAGCTCAAAGGGGCAGTTTGTGAACCAGGAGGATTCACAAATGGGCCGCTTAACGCTCCTGAAGGAGAAAAGTCAGTACCGTTAATTTGTCTAAAAATAGGATTGTCTGCCGTCGGCGCGTATCGAAAAAACTCAATAACGGCGGGAGAATCTTCGGGACGAATGACAAATACAGCAGCGCCCGTTCCAATCGTGCGGCGCTCTTCTCCGACCGTGTAGGCCATGCTCGCCACATTCACGACTTCCGTGCCATAGTTCCGCACAGTGAGGTCCTCTTGCGCATGGGCAAGTGATGCCGAACCAATCCAGGCCGTTGCGGCTAAGGCTAGAAGCCCAGGAATATGTGGATGAGACTGTTTCATATATTGCAAATGCAATCCGACACATGTGTCAGGTTATCAGAGGGCATGTTTGGAGAGCCCACCGCAAATACGGCAGAGGTCAAACTAAAGTCCCGCGATGTGGTCGCCGTTCGAATATAGAACGACGACCCTATCAAATAACCAGAGCTAGAGACCTAGTTGATTGTTGCTCGGATAACGAGGTAACCAACTGTAGGCGTCGCGGCCGAACCAGATGCCAATGTGGCATTCGTCAGCGCAACGTTACAGGTCGTGGCTGTTCCATCACAAACCGAACCTGCGGCGGGGGCTGATAGATTACCAGCTGGCGCAGCAGTAGGTAGGACGAGAGATCCCCGAACTTCAGCTTCGCGGAATGTCAGATTTGGCGGCAAAATATCTGTAAGGTCGATATTTGTGGCATTCGTCGAACCTGAGTTATTCACCTCAATGACATATTCTACACAGCTATTTGGCGTGAAATATTCCGTGTTCGCAGTTGGCTTCGTGTAGCTTCCTGCGGCTGGAATGGCATCACATGTTCCGTCAGTTGCAGCCGCGACACCAAAGACTTCTTTGCTTGCCGTTACATTTGGATTTTCGATGATGTAATTACCGCGAGCTGAATGCGCGCCATCCGTAGCGCCGTCATTCGCAGCTGAGGCTGGGCCATCTTCGTCAGCTAACACATTCTCAACGGTGAGAGGGTTCGCGTCATTGCCGTTCGTATCACCCAAAGTTTCTGTGAAAACCAAAGACGTACCCGTGCC
This sequence comes from uncultured Caulobacterales bacterium, assembly GCA_938001915.1. GTDB lineage: Bacteria > Pseudomonadota > Alphaproteobacteria > Caulobacterales > Maricaulaceae > Litorimonas. The sequence goes on from CALLBD010000003.1 coordinate 99,616, forward strand.
GCCCGTGATGGATTGCGTGTCGGCATAAAGCAAAACTCCGCCAGTATCAGTATCAACGCGGCCCGCGGGAATATTTTGACGTACAAAAACAAATGCGCGCTCATCGGCACTCAACACAGGTACGTTAACAGCGCCTGTTGTCGTATTATAGCTTTGCGGTGTACCCGCTGCACGTTCGGCGGCGCTCAGGACGCCATCGTTATCGGTGTCATCGCTCTCATCATAGAAAATGATGTCCGGCGCAGTCGTTGCTGCATCCGTGTTAAAGTCATCATCTGTCGCTTGCTCAAAATCAAGAAGATAGGCATGCTCATCATTACCATTGTTAACAACAACGAAGGGTAGGAGCACGTCGTCTTGATCTGCGACGGCAAATGTATCTCCCAAACTACTCACTGTAACATTGACAAGACGGTCAACGTTGAAATCAGTCGGTGTCGCTGTGTTATCAATTTGAGCTTGTGGTGTGTCATTCACCTCATAGTTCAAGGTGAAGGTGTTAGAAACAGTTGTGCCCGCAGTCGTAAAATCATTCTGCGCCCAAGCCGTTTCGGCCACTAAGGCTGAGAGAGCTGTCGCTCCCAACATGCCTTTTATAAATTTACTATTTGTCATTTCTCTTTGTCCCAAAGGTTAGTTGATGGGAAAATTATAGGAAATGATAGTTAAATGCTTGCCAATTAGCGTAGTTAATAAACTAATAAAAAATGAATGTTTATTTTAAATTCATCGTCAAAAAGAATGATTTATCAATTAGATGCGAGATTATGAGTTAAAAAATTCATATATCGTTAAATAAAAACAATTTTTTCGCTTTCTCCTCTTAACGCCAAAAATGAGTTATTATTCCAGAAAAAATCGCTTTGAAGACCCTTGTCCTGAAAATATTATTTAACAAAGAAAGACCGCGATAAAGCATCGCGGCTTTAGAAAATATGCAAGTTTTAAAACCTATCGTAAACGAGCTTTAAAGCTCACTTTATCGCTGGCCCCAACTGGAATAGGGCCGGAAATTCGCCATTGAATATGCGTAATGTCATCCACATTTGCCGCACGCGTCCCGCCGCCAACAGCTGGTAATACAAGCGCATCACGGCCCACAAAAGATGATCCCCCATCCGTGGAAAATCGTACAACCGCGCCGGGTCGATTCGCCGTGCCGTCCAGGTATCGAACATCTGACGGGACAGGCATTGCAAGGACGATATCTGTCGCGGCTTCTGAAGAGTCATTCGTGAAAGCGACCGTATATACAACCTTTTCTCCTGGTGTGACTTCTGCAGCGCTGACAAGGCGTGTTTGGGTGGTGCCATCCTCTAATTGAACAGAGATTTCTTTCTCAACCTTTTGCGTCGCCGTAAGAGCGTGCGCGGGCAAGGTCGATGCAGCGACTGCGGCGGATAAAACTAGTATGGCAAAATGTCGGTTTAGCATGTGGCACCCATTAAGTTGAATTTCGATAACGGACCACGATTAGTCTCATAGGCTTAACGGAGACTTAAATTCCTTGGCGCGCACATAGAACGTTTATCGCGCATTCATTTATTTCCGCGTCAAGTTTTAGGTCAAACTTTACCGAAACCTTGGCCGATTTCATTCCAACACATCTCCAGGCAAACTCTCGAGAAAGTCGATTTGACCCTTGGGGCAAGCCTTAGCAGAAAACTCTAAACCTTGGACTGCATTTGACTCTCAGATGTCGGAAGGGCGGGCAGGCCTAAAACAATAAAAACCCAACACCGATAAATACGCCTAAACTGAGGGATAACCCCAAAAGCGTCAAAACACCATCTCGGGCTGTGATCCCCAAACCGAATAAGAGTATTATGGACGCAGGCGCGACGACGGCAAAAGGTATCACGCCTAATGGGAAAAACGTGGCGGATAAGATAATGGCAAAGATAGAGACCAGGGCTTGCATTGGGCCTGTCGCCGCCCATTGAAGTCTGGGTCGAATTACCCCGTCAACTTTTGCCAAAACGGGTCGTACTTTTTGTTGAACTTTCAGGAGCTTTTCTGCGGGAATTTTAACCTTGCGGAGAAATTCGGGCATCCAAGGTGTCTTACGTCGAAAGAGAAGCTGTAAGGCAAACACAATAACGATAACACCAAACGCAACAGGTATGCCAGGCAAAGCCCCCAAAGGGGTCATCATACAGAGACCGCATAATACCATAATCGGGCCGAAGGACCGATTGCCAAACGCTTCTACAACCGTTTTCAAATCAACAGAGTCGGCGCCGTCAAGTGTGGCAGCGACCTGTTCTAATACAGCTTGTAGAGGCGTTTCAGCCTGCGTATTCGTGTTTTCATCCATAACGTGACAAATGTGGCCTACGCCGCTAGGGCGCAAGCGAGTTTTCAGTGAAATACGGTTTTTTTTAGGATTGGCGGAAATGGAATTTGAGTTATGGCTCAGCCTCGTGGCTCTGTTTTTCACAGGTGGCCTAACGCCAGGTCCTGCCGTCATGCTCGTCCTCGCCTCTTCATTTCGATATGGGTTTAAACCAGCGCTCCTCCCCGCTTTGGGCGTTGCCTCGGCGAATGTGCTTTGGTTGATTGTGGCCGCCAGCGGAACCGCCGCACTTTTTGAAATTTACCCGCGCGCGACACTGGCCTTGAAAATTTTGGGTATTTTGGTCCTGGGCTGGATGGCCCTTTCCGTCATGTTTGGGCCATTGCCTCGTTTGGAACCTGATCCAGACGATGCGCCAAAGCGCGGCAGATTATATGCAAAGGGATTTTTACTCCAAATTACCTCACCCATGCCATTGGTCTATTTTGGTATGTTGCTACCCATGTTTTTTCAAACGGACGTCCCGCTCGCGCCGCAATTTTTGACGATGCTGATTACCGTCACAATTTTGGAGTTATTTGGATTATCTGTCTACGCCTACGCAGCGCAATCCATCAGGCGGTTCTTACAGAATCCAAAAACGGGACGTATATTCAACATTCTAATCGCAGTTATAATGATTTTATCTGGGGTTTTTGCAGTTCTTTCCACGGCATAGCCTTGTAAAGATGCGCTGCCTCGCTATCAGGCGAGCGAACAAAAAGGATGTATTCCCAATGGATATGAGCAAAATTGTGACGGGCGAAAATCCGCCATTTGACGTCAATGCAATCATTGAAGTCCCTCTTGGTGGTCAACCCATAAAATATGAATTAGACAAAGCCTCCGGCGCCATGTTTGTTGACCGCTTCCTTTATACGTCAATGCGCTATCCTTGTAATTACGGATTTCTACCGCACACACTCTCTCAGGACGGTGACCCAACCGATATTATGGTTGTGGGCCAACGTGCCGTCGTTCCGGGCTGCGTTGTCCGCGCCCGCCCCGTTGGCGTTTTGATGATGGAAGACGAAGCGGGAATGGATGAAAAAATCGTAGCCGTACCGCATGGCGCATTGACCCGCTACTACGACAACATCAAAACCTACACAGATTTACCGCAGGTCCTGCAAGACCGTATTCCGCATTTTTTTGAGCATTACAAAGACCTTGAACCCAATAAATGGGTCAAAGTTTTAGGGTGGGAAGGCCGCGAAAAAGCGGGTGAAATGATTTTAGAGGGCATCAAAAATTACAAAGGTTGAGGGATAAAGGCGGGGTCAAACCCCGCCTTTTTATTTTGGCGTGATGCGCAGTAAGCGTCCGTCATTATCTTCCAAGACGTAAATCGCACCGTCAGGACCTGTTTCGACTTCGCGAATACGCCGGCCCCACTCAAACCGTTCTGCCTCTTTTGCTTTAGGGCCGCGACGTGCCTCTTCGAACTCAACGCGCACGAGGGCTTGAGACGACATACCACCGATAAATCCATGCCCCTGCCACTCTGTAAAGAGTGTACCATCATAAATGGTAAGGCCAGCGGGGCTTATGGCTGGGACCCAATAAGCAGCAGGGGCTTTAAAGACAGGATTTGTATCATGGTCAGGAATATCCACGCCCGAATAATGCGTTCCGTTTGAAACGACAGGATATCCATAATTTGCGGCTCGGGTAATGTGGTTGAGTTCATCGCCGTCACGAGGCCCCATTTCATGCACCCAGAGCCTACCTTCGGCGTCAAAGTCAATGCCAAGCGGATTTCGGTGCCCCAGAGTCCAAATTTGTTTGGTCACGCCGTCCTGTGCTGCAAAAGGATTGTCTTCGGGGACCGTACCGTCGGCATTAATCCTCACGACTTTTCCTAAGTTCATCTCCATATTCTGAGACGGCGTAAACTTCTGCCGTTCGCCTGAAGTGATATAAAGATACCCACCGCCGTCTTTCGCGGTTTCGGGGCTGAAGGCCATGCGGTGACCATAATGCCCGTTCCCCGTCATTTTGGGCAATTGCGTCCAGATACGTTCTCGCTTCACCAAGGCCCCGCCGCGTGTCGAAGTTGTCAAAGTCGCACGGTCTACGACAGCGCCGGAAAGGCTGTCATCGTTTTCGTCTCGCTCAACATAGGAAATATAGACCCGCTTATTATTCTGGAAATCGGGATCAAGAATAATGTCACCCATACCGCCTTGGTTTCTCTCGGTCACATCAGGCACATTCCCGATTTTACCTAGCTTCTTGCCATTGCGGCCCACGAGCCATAGATTGCCGCTCTGTTCCGTCACCAAAAGACGTCCATCGGGAAGGAAGGTCATTGCCCAGGCCCCGTCAAAAGACTCAAGTTCAGTGATTTCAATTTTAGAGCCAGAGGTTCCTGTTATCGTTTCAGCGTAAGCTATCGGTGCGATTGCCAAAATCGCGGCGGACAGAAAAAATGCGCGCATTGTGATTACCTTTAAAATTTATCTTCGAGCTTTATACGGATTAACCCCGCCATAAGGGTTTATTGCGTTATTTTAAAGCGAAGTTTCTCCATCCGAACGTGGCTTGAAGCTGGAAGTTCCGATATTTACCTTTTCTTAATAGCCCCTTGACGTCACGTTACGGCTTTGTCACATAATAGCTCTACGCGAAGGGAAGCGCCCGCACCGTTAGAAAACGGGCGGCGGCCAACTTCATACTCGCGAGGGGAAGCGTGCCACTGTCGGGGAGACAAAGAACAGCACGGCCAACTTCATAACATCTGTGCGCGCATGGCTCCGTCAAAGAAGAGCTTCGCCCACATACGCAAGGAGGGCATGTTATGGCTCCAATTTATCTTATCATCTTAGCGGGGCTCATCGCTGTCGCATATGGAGTTTTTACCCGTGCGGGGCTGATGAAAGCCTCAACGGGCAATGAACGTATGAATGAAATCGCAGGTGCGATTCAGGAAGGCGCGAAAGCCTATTTAAACAAGCAATATAAAACGATCGCCATTGTCGGTGTCTTCGTCACGATTTTACTCTTTATATTTTTCCG
>CALLBD010000004.1 GCA_938001915.1 uncultured Caulobacterales bacterium
GATCGCGTAGATATCACAGTCGAGGTTGATAAATCAGGCAATCTGAAAATTCGCGAAGAATTGGATTATGTGAAACCGCGCGGCGCGCGGAAGCGCGGAATTTTTAAGGAACTACCCCTTAGGGTCAAAGACGGGGCGGTGACATATGAGAAAGCCTATAGGCTGACTCTCGCGACCCGAAATGGGCAGGCTGAGCCTGTCACAAGACAGGGCGGAAATGGCACGCTTGTGTGGCGGCTCGGCCGCGCCGATGTCTTTTTGAATGAGGGCGTTCAGCGCTATGTCTTGGAATATGAAACCAAAGACTGGCTTGTTCGATATGATGATTTGGATGAACTCAGGTGGAATGTCTGGGGGCAATATTGGGACATGCCTGTTGAAAACTTAACTGGCCGCATCATCTTACCACAGGGCGCAGAGGCTAAACAAACGGCCGTCTATAGCGGCGCCTATGGCCGCAAAGGCAATGATGTGACGCTCCAAGCCAAAGGGAGCGTAATTGAATTTTCTACTAATACACCCTTGCGTCCGCGCGAGGCTGTTACCGTTGCGGTTGGCGTCAAGAAAGGTATCTTCGACTCGCCCTCGGCCGCGCAACTTAAAGAGAAATGGTGGCGCGCCAATGGCGCGATTTTCGGCCTAACGCTTTTGACGCTAGGGGTCTCAATTTTCTATTTTTTGAGCTGGTCAAAGCTCGGACGTGATCCGGTTAAGCCGCCCGTCTTCGCACGTTACGAAGCGCCTAAAGGCTATTCCGCCGCCGCATCAAAATGGATTTTGGAAACGGGCAGCACAGGGGATAAGGCCTTAATTTCGACCTTATTAAGTCTGGCGATTAAAAAGAGATTGCGCATAGACGTCTTAAAAAAAGAAACTGTGCTGACAAAATTACCGCGTGATGACTTTGCAGACACATTATTGAACCCAGAAGAAAGCCTGCTGTTTTCGGCCTTGTTCAATTCTCTTAAGACAGAAATTCGGCTGCGGAAAAACAAACCTAACCGCAGATTTCACAGCGCCACCCTGGCCTTTCAACAACATTTGCAAACTCTATATTCCGAGACCTATCATAAACGAAACGGGTTTTATACCTTCGTGGGCGTTGGCTTGTCCTTTGCTGGGCTCATGGCCGTGTTGGGCTTGTTTGCACAGCCCGCATCGGGAATTTTCTGGGGCCTTATCGCGGGCTTAGTCGTCATCAATTTGCTCTTCCTGTTTTTAATGCCAGCGCCCACAAAAAAAGGCGCGAAACTTAAATCCGAAATTGAGGGGTTTAAACTTTATCTGGAGACGGCTGAAAAACTCCGCCTAAACGCGGCAGAGATTGGGACGGCTGACGTGCCGCCCATGTCACAGGAACGCTATGAGGCCTTCTTGCCCTATGCCGTGGCTCTGGATGTGGAAGAACCGTGGACCGAGCATTTTGAAAAAACCCTGCCCATTGCCGCGCAAAATTACAGCCCGAGCTATTATAGCAATTACCGAGGCGGGGGTTTCGGTCGCGGCGGCATTGGCGGCATCAATAGAGATATGGTCAAGGCCCTCTCCTCTGGCGTAGCATCCGCACGTCCCGTCCAAACCAGCAGCGGCGGCGGGCCGTCTTCGGGGCGAAGCTTTTCAGGCGGGGGCGGTTTCTCTGGCGGCGGCGGGGGCGGCGGAAGCTGGTAAGGCCAGCGCGCGTCTTTCGCGCCTAGCGGCTTAAGCGGGCTGGCTGATTGTCCAAGTGGAGATAGCTAATCATCTGCGACAGCTCGTCGAGGCGAACAGGCTTTGACAAAAATAAATTCGCGCCCGCCGCCTTGCACGCCGCGGCGGCGCGCGCATCTCGATCAGCAGACATAATGATAACGGGGATATTAGCATAGGCCTGCCCAGACCTGCGGATACGCTTCAAGGTTCCAAGACCACCCATTGCGACCGCTTCGACATCTAAAACAAGGACATCAAATGCCGTATTATTTAAAAGCTCAAGCGCGGCAAACCCTTCCCCTGCGCCGTCGCAGCTATGACCTTGCCCCTTTAAAACCCTTAGCACGCGATGCCTGTGGGCCTCATCGGGATCAATCACGAGAATGCGCTGGTGCTCTGGCGCATCTGCGGTCTCGCGCGGAGCAGGCGCCGCCTCATGTAAATTACGCCGCGCGGCGTGCGGAACCATAAGGTCAATAACCTCTGGTTTGGGTATATCTTTGGCGGGCGGCGCAACCGCTAAGCTTGGGGGCTCCTCAGTCTCATCCGTTTCAAAAGACTGTTCGGCGGAAGCCTCGGAGGTCGATACCCTATGTTTGGCCTTTGCAGGTGCAAGCGGTATGTCGAGTTTGAATTCTGAACCTCGGCCCTCACGGCTGAAGACGCTCAATGTCCCCTCCATCACCTCGGCCAATCCATAGGCAATAGCCAGGCTCAGACCTGTTCCCATATGTGTACGTTTGCGGCTCGTATCGGCCTGCATAAAGGGCGTGAAGAGGCGCGATAACACATCTTCGTTCATGCCTTGACCCGTATCCGCAACAATCGCGGTGAGCCCTGTCACAGTCTTATCCGCAGAGTAATTGGCCGTCACATGGAGATGCACGCGGCCCGATTGGGTAAAGCGCGTGGCATTGCATAAAAGAATTTTCAGAACTTGAAGCAATCTATCTTCATCGACATGATGTTCCGAGATGGCTGGATCAACGAAACGGGTGAAAGCTAACCCTTTTTTCTCCGCTCGCTCGATATAGGCATCGGACACGGTCGGCAGAGAGCGCGCGAGGTCAGCATCATGGGGCACCAAAACAAGCTGACCCGCATCGAGCCGCGCCATATCCGTTAGGGACTCAACGATCGCTAAAAGCTCTTGTCCGCTTTGCAACACAACGCCCGTTTTACTCCGAATGTCAGGATCCTGGTGATAATTTGCGAGGAAGTCGGAAATTCCGATAATCCCATTTAGTGGCGTTCGCAATTCATGCGAAATCATGCCTAAAAATTCCGTCTTCAGTTTTTCGGCTGATGCGGCTTCAATCGTTTTCTCTTCCAACTCACCGACAATTCGGACACGGAATTTCATAAAGAAAAATGAGGCGAGAGCCGCGCCGCCCAATAAGATGGATATGATTTTCAGGGTACGATTTAACTTTCGCTGCTTGTCAATCGTCAAGGCCTGGAGACGAGACTCACGTGCGGCGGCGGCGTCGCGTTCGGCTTGGCGTTCGCGAGAATTTTCTAACTCCGCCACCAT
>CALLBD010000005.1 GCA_938001915.1 uncultured Caulobacterales bacterium
TGAACGCTTTGTTCAAGTTGCTGCAAACGCTCTTTCACAGGCTTGAGCTGAGGGTAAAGCCGGTTCGCCTCGCGGTAGGCTTCGAGGGCTTCATCAGAACGCCCCAAAGCTTCAAACACATTCCCGAGTGTCCATAGCGCATAAAAATGGCGCGGCTCAAGGGCGAGCGTTTTCAGGCTATCATTCAGCGCGCGATTTAGATCTTTTTGCGTGAGCGCAAGTCGCGCCGAGCGGGCCCAAGCTTCTGAGAAATCTGGCGCGAGGTCGACGGCGTGATTATACATTTTTCGCGCAAGCTTCGGACTGCCTTTTGCGCTCGCATCAGAGCCGCGCCGCAAAAGCAGATTCACCGACGCCGAACCACTATCCACCCAAATGGCCATAATTTCTTCAGCCAAGAGCGTCGCGCCCTCTTCATCTTCGCGCTCCGCAAGCTGGATGAACAAATCATCTAGGCGCGCCGCACGTTCGGCCTTAGGGGACAGCTTAGAATAGTCAGGTTCAAGGCTTTCGGGGACAATCTCTTCGCCCTCTATAGGGGCCGCCTCAGCTCTCTCATTTAAGAATATCTCATTTTCAGCGTCCTCATCATTCGGGTCGCGTGACAAATCCAACTCAGGCTCAATTAGCTGAATCTCTGGCGCGGGCCGAGACTCTGGAGCTGGCAGCGCGTCAGGCGCGGGTAAGTCCTGTGGCGCTGGTGAGGTTTGCGCCAAAACCGAAAAAGGCACCGCACAAAAAAGGAATATAAGTAGATTACGCATTATAAATAGCATGAGGCCCCTCGCCATCGCTGGCAAGGGGCCTCATGTAAACTTTCAGTCAGATTATGCATTTCCTGCTGAAGAAGGATTGGCATTCTCTAACGTCACGCCTTAGCCTTGGCGGGCCTTAAAACGCGGGTCTGTCTTGTTGATAACGTAAAGACGGCCCTTGCGACGGACGATTTGGCAATCGCGATGGCGGTTCTTCAGCGATTTCAGCGAGCTACGAACTTTCATGGCGGTGCTTTCATCAAATAGGTTGAATTTGAAGGCGGCGTATAGGGCCGAGCGAGCGAGCTGTCAACGCGCGAACTGTGCACTCATGCGCGGCCGTCCCATAGGGGCAAACCCCTAACGCCAGTTAACCATATTATCAGCTTTGTCACAATCGAGGCTCTATCGGACGGGTATCAAATTTGTTACACTGCGCCTATGAAACCTGTTCTGCTTACTACCGCCGCTCTTTTTCTGGTGTCTTGCGCAAGCGCGCCCGTAGCCGAAGCCGTACCAACCCCCAATCAAACCAAAGCGGCGAGCCCGCCAGCAGCTGAGCTGACGCAAGAGCAACGCTTTGAAGCCTGGAAGGTAGACTTTATCGAACGCGCCATTGCGAAAAACTATGCGCCCAACCTTGTACGCTCGGTCATCTCGCCAGCCGTCATCAATCCCCTCGCACTTGAGCGCGACGCCAATCAACCTGAGTTTACGAAACCCGTATGGTCTTATGTGGACGGCGCAGCCAGCTCGGCCCGTATTGAAACTGGCCGCAATAAGATGACCGAAGTCGACCCTGTCCTCGATACAATTGAGGGCCGTTACCGCGTCCCCCGCGAAGTCCTGACCGCGATTTGGGGGCTTGAGACCAGCTATGGGCGGATTTTGGGCAAACATGACATTATCGATTCTCTCTCCACCTTTGCCTTTGAGGGCCGCCGTAAATCCTTTGGCGAAACCCAGCTTTTTGCCCTGCTCGACCTACTCGTCGCAGGAGATGTGCGCCGTGAACAGCTCATCGGCGCGTGGGCTGGCGCGATGGGTATGACGCAATTCATTCCATCAACCTTTAGAGACTATGCTGTCGATTTGGACGGCAATGGGAATAAAGACCTCTGGACGGACCCGGGCGATGCGCTCGCCAGCGCGGCCAATTACATCTCTCGCTCAGGCTGGCGGGCGGGCGAACCCGTGATGACGGAAGTAAAATTGCCAAGCGGTTTTGATTACTCTGTAACGGATGGATCGAAAAAAACGGTCAATGATTGGACAGCTATGGGCGTTCAGCCTGTGTCAGGACAGAGATGGAGCCAAGCCGCGGGGTTTTTAGACGCCAAACTCATCGCGCCAGGCGGGGCCAAAGGGCCCAAATTCCTGACCTTCAAAAATTTCGATGTGCTAAAACGCTATAATAACTCCACCAGCTACGTCATGGGCATTAGCGTGTTAGCGGATGCTATCGCCAGAAAACCTGGTATTCAACAAGACTGGCCGCGTGGAGATAAGCTGCTCTCCTTTAGTGATAAGAAGGCCATGCAACAAAAGCTCACAGATTTAGGTTATGACACGCAAGGTGTAGATGGCCGCATTGGTCCCAATAGCCGCAAAGCGATTCGCGCTTGGCAAGCCGCCAATGGCCTCACGGCGGATGGCTATATGGAACAACGCCTGTTCCAGCGCTTGATGGCGCAATAAGCCCTACTCCGCGGGGTCTAGTGCGGGCTGTTTTGCGCGCACAACGGGCCAAAGCAACTGTTCCGCTACGCTGGTGTCGGGCAAATTTTCAACGCCAAATTCTTCGGGATATTGCCGCGTGATTTTCGCGCTGCCAAAGAGGATATCCCAGAAAAACAAGAGGTTCCCGTAATTGCCTTTATAATGGGTCGCGCCATCGGCGGCATATTTACCGTGATGCGCGCTATGGGTGGCGGGCGTCGAAATTGTGCGCTCAAGCACCCACATGAGAGGCGCTAAGGCCTTGATATTATAGAGATGTCTATCCCAGCGCAGGTCAGAATGCGCGCCGTAAATCACTGACATTTTCACAATAATATAGCCCGCATAGACCCAGCCGCCGCCAAGATAAATTAAGATGCCTGAGAACCACAGACCCGGCATAAGGAAATAATAAAAGATATTATTACGGTAGACGATACGGATAGACAGATATTCTGCCTGATGATGCGGGCGGTGAAGCTTATAGAGCCACGGCGTAGCATGGGTTATGCGGTGCCACCAATATTGGGTCATATCGTCAAAGACTAAGAATAGCCCCAAAACAGGCAGCCAATGCCATGTTTTAAGGACGTCAGCGTGGCCAGAAAAGAGGAGCGCCCCAATGCCCATACCGCCCGCGACGACAAGCGGCTGGGTGACAAGGGTGAGCATTAGGGTCGACAGCAGGTCAACCCAGCCATCACCTTTAACTTGCTCTTTTTTGCTAAAAAACTGCGTGAAAATAACTTCGAGCGTAATGAACACAATAAAGATGCCTAGCACGACAATAATCTCTGGCTTCATGGCTCAGTCCCCATCCTATCTCATTCCCCAAGGCGCTTTTGCGCTCATAAGATTTTGGACCAAAAAAAAGGCCCGCCGTCAAGCGAGCCTCTTGAATAGGGTGAATGCAAAAGCACGGCTTAGTGCGAGGCATTGCCCTTGAATTTATCAACGGCTTCACGGCCAGCTGTTTCTGTGTTCCCGAGAATTTCGGCCTGTTTCTGCGCCCAGAGGCGCTTTTGATAGCGATTGGAAATCACATCGGTGACGACCAACACACCGACAACGAGGTAAAAACTCGACTTGCTCATGGCATCGATTGAGAAGCCTAGCAGCTTGAGATGCGCCAAATGCGCGCCTTCGGTGACGAGAAGAACACCCACTAAGAAGAGAATGAACAGACCCAAAACCTGATACATCCGGTTCTTTTTCAGGAAATCCGTCACTTTATCCGCCAGCAAAATCATGGCGAGACCCGACAATAAAATCGCGATGACCATCAAAGGTACTTGATAGGTTTTCGTCGGCTGACAATCAACGGCACCGACAATCGGATTGGCAATCAGCGATTTTTTACATTCTGTGACGTTGCCCGCAAAGGCTTGGATCATGTCACCGCTTTGATTGACAATATTGGCCGCATCCACACTCGCAATCGCCATAGCTGACAAAATTGAGTCAACGGAAAAGACAAGGTTCATCAAAACAATAAGTGTAATTGCCCCCGCAACCGTGCGTTTCCCGCCGCCTTCGGAATGTTCAATATGGTCGACCTGCAAGAGGTGATGTATCTCTTTGATGGCCGTATAGATAATAAACGCCCCGCCCACGAGCGTAATCAAAGCCTGCGCCGTGAACTCACCTTCCAATATACCACCAAGATGCACATCAAAGAGCGGCTCTGCCAGCAATGTGAAAAGATTGACGATTAAAAAAAGTAAGACAATTCGCAAGAGAACCGCGATGCCAATACCCCATTTACGGACCTTTTTCGCATCTTTCTCATCACCCACCTTATTCGATTCAATGGCGATATAAAGGAGGTTATCGAACCCCAAAACGGCCTGTAAAAGCACGAGCATAAACAAGGTAAATAACGCTTGTACTGTCAAAAGTTCAGCCACGGATCTTCCTCCTGTCCGGTTGATTTGCGTCTCGCTTACCCCAAATGTTAGGTCAGGTTAAGGCCTGACTCACCTTGCTGGGTAAAGTTTAGCTGAACCTTGAATAGATAGGACATTAATGCGAGGTTCAGACGGATGTTGTTAGGACCGAACATGAATAGAAAACCGATCTTGCCTGTGTTGGCCATTGCGGTGTTTTGCGCCGCGTGTCAGCCCAAAGTTCAAATCGTTCCTTCGGAGAAGCCGATTGTGATAGAATTGAACGTAAATATTAATCAGGAAATCCGCGTCCGTCTGGATCAGGATGTTGAAGACCTGATTTCGGAAAACCCGGACCTCTTTTAGGTCTATCGTCAAGGAGGCTGTTATGGCCACATTGAAACCCCTCTTCAGCGGCTTTGCCGCCCTCGCACTGCTCACAGGCGGCTCTGTTGTGATGACAGCCGCTAGCGGGAGCATCGCACATGCGCAATCTTCAGCGAAAGCCACGGTTGATGCCGCAAAGGCGCGCGGTGAAATTGGCGAACAAGTCGATGGCTATCTCGGCATTGTGACTGGCAAATCCCCGTCCGAGGCCGTTCGCAACGCCATGTTAGAAATCAACATTGCGCGTAAAGCGGTCTACACACAGGCCGCCGACGGTAGCGGCCAACCTGCCTCCGTCTTTGCGCAGCTTACAGGCGAAAAGCAGATCAAGAAATCTGCCCAAGGCACATATGTCAAAGACGCGACGGGTGTCTGGAAAAAGAAATAATCTTACTCCGCGCACCGCTGGAACATCGACCCGTATGGAAACAGGCGGGTTTTTTCTTGCCCGAAATTTATCCCGTCAGAAAAATGAAATACGTCCACGGGGCGCGGCGCAGTCCTAACGTCAGCGCCCGCATTGAATTTGCTGCGGGAGGCGTGATTTCCCTTTGCGCCTGCGGAGCTTCTGATTCACAAGATATGAAACGCGAATCATTTCGAAGGTTGTCTTCATGTCTGCACCCCTCACAAAGCTCACACCCACAAGCCTAGCGGCTTTGCTCTGTGCGAAGATTTGTCATGATCTTATCTCTCCTGTTGGCGCGCTGGGAAACGCTGTCGAAATCCTGGACGATGAAGATAATCAGGACATGTATGAAGACGCGATAAACCTCGTCAAAACATCCTCGCGTCAGGCCAGCGCGAAACTGAAGTTTCTGAGAATCGCTTTGGGCGCTGGCGGGTCGGCGCCTGGCGTTATTCCGACCTCCGAAATCATGGCGCTTACTAATGACATGTTCATGGACTCAAAGCCTGACCTCGTGTGGAATATTGATTCCGACGGGCTTGACAAAAATCATGCGCGCATTGTGATGAACTTGGCTATGCTCGCGGTTCAAGCGGCGCCGCGCGGGGGCTCGGTTAAGATTTCTGGGCAAAATAGCGGAGCGGGCGCAGCGTTCACAATTCTCAGTGACGGACCGAGTGTCCGCCTAGACGCCGCCGTCGCCCAAGCCATAGCAGGGAAAATGCCCGAAGGCGGGATTGACGGACGGTCTATTCAACCGCTTTACGCCAATCTTTTGGCGCGAGATATTGGCGGCAGCATCGGCGCTGCGGACGAAGACTCTGTCATTCGGTTTACGGCCGATTTCCCCGCGGCGGCGGCCTAATACCAGCGTTCAATCAGGCGTGTCAGGCGCTCACACCTTCCCCGCCCGCGGTCCCGCAATACAGCCGTTTAAGCCCGTAGCGCGGCATGAGACGCGGAAATACGCCACCGCCCTCACCTGACGAAATTTCTGTGCTCGCCCAAGAATCCCAATTTTTTTCAGAAAAATCACCTCTGCTTGCCCCTTTCTTAACCCTTTCAGGGCAATTTCAGCAGGAAACTAAACCAACCTGATGATTCGAGACGAAGAGAATGGGCGACGACTTAATTTTCGCACAGAAATTTACCCGTACGGCGGCAGATGGTCTGTCTCTCTTGGTTGAGATGGACGACCCCCGCGCGGCAGGCGATTCAGCCGTCGTCATTGATATGATGACAACCGTCCAGCGCGGCGCAAAACGGCTGCGGGCGCGCCATATCTATTCTGGGGCGCAAGGTGTTTTATCGGCATTGCATCACGAGACGGACACGGTCCTGCATAGCCGCATTGAAAATCTTGGCTTCCTTGTGACGGAGTATGCGCGCGGTCTGGACGAGTTATTGGAAACGCCGGACTCGGAGCGCCCCGAAACACGGGAAGACGCATGGAATGCGGCACGCGAAACGCTCAATGAACTCCTCCCAGTTGCCTCGGCAGAAGATGCGGATATATTATCTCGCCTTATGCGGGCCCCTGTCACGCGGGACGCAGTTCACCCTGAAGAGGCTACCCCGATTTCATCCGCAGAACCCTTCGCATCTTTAGAATTTGCGGCACCTTTCGAAGTTATCCCGTTTCAACAAACAAAACCTACCCCTGATACCGAAATCGCCGCACGTGAGGAACCCGCCGCAGAGTCAACGCCGAATGTGCTGCCATCTCGGCATGC
>CALLBD010000006.1 GCA_938001915.1 uncultured Caulobacterales bacterium
CGCTCGACAAGGGCAGGCGAAGACACCTCATAGAGGTTGCCAAACATAAGCCCAGCTTTGACAAGACGCATCATGAGGCAGTCTCTCGTTTATCAAATTCCACCTCAAATTTGCCATAGTTTACTTCAAGTTTTCCCCAGCAACCTTCTAAGAAAGCCGTTTCGGAAATTTTCTCGAACCAGTCTATATTTCCCAAGTCGGTTTCTCCACTTGCGTCAACAGAAGGTCTTTGGTTTGATAATTCTAACTTCTTAGAGGAACATGACAAAAATCTCAAAGCCCCTTTTTTATAGCAATATTTTTCGGAGGGTTTTGGTAAATGATAGAGACTATGACCCTTGCGGAGAACAAGCTCCATTTCGAACACAATAGAATCGCTTTCTTCAACTATATCCAAAACATACGAGTCTTCGAGATACACATTTCTTAATAGGTCGTAAGCTTCATGATATGGTATGCTAGACCTCATCCCTTACTCGCCAAATAGCGGCGCTTCGCTTCTTCATTCCGTCCGAAATCGCGCACCATATTTTCAATGGCAACCTCATCTGATTTATCGGCGTAGCGGAATTCTGAATCGGCGTAGCGGTTGATTTCTTGGATGACCATATCGACCGTAATCTCTTGGGAAAGGTCCGCAATCATTTTCCGTTTTGTGTCATAATCTTTCATCAGGAATAGCTCTGGATTTTCCATCCATTCATCGGGCAGTTCAAAATCCATCGCGCGGACTTTGACCGCATCTGTGATGTTTTTAATCGCGCGGCCCGTGAAGCGCGCATCCGCTTCTTGGATGCCTTTGAGATAGGTGCCGAGCTTTGCGATTGTATCGAGCTTACCGATAGATTTGGTCACAGTATTAAACACGACTTCCAACGCTTCTTCTTTCGGGCGCGCATAAGATTCGTAACTGGCTGAAACGGCTTTTTTGATTTCTTGCGCGGCAAAGAGGTCATGCTTCCCGACAGGAATGTCGTGGTTCTTGCCCATGAGTAGATGCAAGATATCAATATAATCTTCGCGAGATTGCGGCCCGTCTACGAGGAAGCGTGCCGCCGCGCGTTGGCGCAGCGCGTCATCCACATTTTCGGGATAATTTGAAAACATCCCAAAGGTACAATTCCCGCGCACAACCGTATTCGCGCCCGCAAAGCTCTCCATGAGAACGGCCGTAATTTCGAGCTGTCCCGCCGAGGACTGACGGTCGCCGCGTTTCCCTGCGAGTTGGTCAATGTCGTCAATGGTGCCAAAGCCGATGACATTGGGGTCGATGATTTGGCTAATAAAGCTCTTCGCATTTTGCGCGGATTTGCCTTGATAGCTGTCGATACTATCCGTGCTTAAGTTGGCATAGCGGAAGGGATAGCCCGCATGATTACAATACTCATTCAGCAGGCCGGCCATCATTTGAATAAGCGTTGTTTTCCCTGTGCCCGGCGCGCCGTCACCCATGAAGGTAAAGATAAAACCGCCCAAATCCGCGAAAGGATTTAGCTTCCGATCAAAATCATAGGCCATGAGCATTTTGGACAATTTCATCGACTGATATTTCGCGATGTGGTTGCCGACGACTTCATGTGGTTTTTTAAACGTCATGGTGAGCTTGGACGATTTCGCGCGGCTGGCGGCTGCAAACCCGCGAATTTCAAAATCATCTTCTTCCACGCGGTAAGCGACAGCGGTGAAAGCCTCAAGCCGCGGGAGATTCGCCGCGCGCAAGCTCGCTTTCTCCATTAACTGTTCGAGGAAGGCGGTAACGGTGGGAATGAGTTTATCTTCGCTATCGGCAAAAACAGCGAGGTCTTGGTCGAGTTCCCAAAGCGCGCCAGCCAAAGCAAGTTGCGGGTTATCCGTCAGCACTTCTTCCACCTCGCCTACATCGACAGATAATTCAGATGTGTCGTGCATGGTTGAAAGTAGATAGCTCGCCATATTGGCAAAGACATGAAGTGAGATAACGGAACTCGCGGCGAGGCCTTCGTTAAATTCTGTTTTCTTAGAGTCGGGTAATTTACCTTGCAGGTTGGCTTTCATCAGGGCGGAAAGGCCTGTCGCATCTGCATATTGGTCGACCACGGTTAGGGCTGTTGCAAGGGCGCGGCGAATGCCATGTAAAACGCCGGCCTGCACAGGGCTCATTAGCGCGTCTTCGGCATCTACTGCTTCAATGCGCGCAATAATATGTACGCCTTCTGCGCGCGCGGTCGAGGCAGTGACGAGGCCAGGTGTTGTCGAACGGAAACGGCGGCGCGGGCTGGCAATCCCCGGTGATTTCGGTGCAGCGGTTTGAATATCTTTCGGTTTGGCGAGGCGCGGTGTGTGGTCAAACCCGTCAATAAGTGCTTGCGCCGCTGGAATTTTTTCGCGGATAGCCGTTTCTTTAATTTCCATCAGATCGGAAGGGTTAGACATCGGATTTCCTCTCTTAATAGCTTAGAATTTTTGCGTTATGGCCGACGACATATTTGCGCACGCCGGCAAAAGCGTCGGCATGTTTTTCTTCCATCACCTGAAAGGCGCGGTGCGGCAGGATAAGCGCGCGGGTAATATTTGTGACGCCGTCCATTTTGCCCGACATATTAAAGGCGTCGAGCTTATAGACCTCGCGCGGGGCTTGTTTGAAGATACCGACCTTTTCCCATTTCTGCCCATCAGAAATGAGCGTTTCCACGGTCCAAGCGAGCGCCCAATCTAGGCCTTCTTCGCCAATGGCATTGGCAAGCACTTCGCGAATAGGTCCGCGCTGTTCCGTAAAGGCATGGCTGTGCATCGGGCCAAGATGAAAGCGCCGCAGGCTTTTCGGGTGCAGCCCGTCAAAATCCTCATCAAAACCTTTGGCTATGGTCAAAAGTTTTAATTCCGACAGCGCCTGCGCCATCAGCGCATCTTGTACGCGCGGCCAGCGCCGTTCGTCATTCGGCAATGCCCGGCTCGCCGTATCATCCACCACCATGAGATAGACAACGGGGAGGTTGGTTTTGGAATCATAAGATGCCCAATGAATGATATAGCGGCGCTTACGGCGTTCCACATCTTTGCCGACCCAATTAATTTGCGGATGGTTTTGTGAGAGGAATAGGTTTTCATTCACGAGGGTCTCGTAATAAATCCGCTTCGCTAGTGCATATTGCAGCGTTGTTGGTGCCGAGCGTTCGGTCAGAATATGATTGACCATATCTTTCTTCAGTCGCTCTTGGTCAGGCAAGGATTTCAGATGTTTCTTGGCCTGTGTACTATCTGCGGCGAGTTGAATGATTTCCGAAAAGACGGGAAAGCCCGACTCGGTTTTATCAATACTCATCTTGCCTGAATCCGGGGCGCGGTTCGTCATTAAATACTTATAGGACAGGGCCGTGAAGCTATTATTCAGATCCGATAAATATTGACTCAGAATTTTCTGCTCAGCCTCACTGATAAGACCTTCATCAGAGGACAAGCTGGCCACAGAGCGAAGATGCGTAATGATGCGCTCAAATTTGGCGAAATATCGGCGGGTCGCCCGCGCGCTATCAAGCACGCGGTGCGTATAGGATAAGTCCACCTTAGGACGCGCCTCCAGTGGTCCCAAGAGACTCTTCGCCATAAGCATTGCTATCATGCTTTTCGACAATCTTCTCAAAGCGGCGCGCAAAACGCTCATCGGCTTTGGCTTTCTCTTCCAGAACCTTACGGGCAAAGACGATATGGTCCTCATGGGCTTCCATCATTTCGGCCATTTTGGAATTGGTTGCCGCGCCAATCGCTGCCATGGCAACTTGCGCTTCTTTATCCGTGGCCACGCCGATTTCATTGATTTTATGCGCAACGTCTTGTTGCTGCGCTGTTTTCAAAGATTTCGAAAGGGCATCGTATAGCACGACGCGCTGTTTCGTATCGGTTTGCAATTTGTTCAAAAGTACCATTTGCGTGGCGATTTGGTTTTGGAGCGAGTCCATCCACGTCTTGCCTTTTTCAATATAGCGCTCAAGCGTTTGGCTCTCAGAGATTTTCACCTGCTCTAGCTGTGCCAGCTCATTATGACGTGCATTCATCTTTGCCATTTCGGCTTCAAGCTTCGCGCGCTCTTTGGGATTTGTGACAACCGCGAGCTTGCCTTCAAGCTCGATGATTTGCGGATCGAGCGCTTGGATTTCGCCCTTGATTTCCTCTAATACAGTTACGGCCGCTTCGCGATCAACCAATGTTTTCTCTAGGTTGCCTTCCACGCGGTTTTTGTGATTGCCCAGTTCATTAAGCTGTTCTTGCAGCATGGCCTGAATTGTATTGGACTTCGAGATGAGGTCCTGCAGTTTATCCTCAATGGAGGCTGCTCGCACGCGCTCTGCCCGCAGGCTTTCAGCGCGTTGTTTTGAGAATATCCCGACAAATTTTTCCCAGCCCGTTTTTGACCGCAACCCGTCAAAATCTTTCGAAAACCCTGCGGTTACATCGTCAAGCCCCATGATAAGTTCTGCGATATTGGCATTCATGAGGTCCGAATGGGCGTGAACATCGTCTAAAGACGCATTTTCGATATCTAGAGAAATATCTGTTCCCTGACTCATTTTTGCGCGCGCAGTATCAATTCGCGACGATAATTCCGCAATCTTACTCTGTGCCTCAGCCACTTCTTGTTTGGACTTTTCGATTTGTGCGTCGAATGATGACATCGCTGACGTTCCTCCCTTAATTCGTCTTTTTCTGTCTATTAGACCTAAGGAGGATTTTATCGCTTTTCAATAAGTCACTCGCCGAAATCGTGCGAAATCGGCTGAAAATCGTGCCTTTTGGTTAAAGCCTTACTTTATTTATGCGCGGCCGATGCTGACATAGTCGAAATTATGACGCCGGACGTCTTCTGGCGTGTAGATATTGCGTAAATCTGCGATTTTTCTCGCATTCATGATTTCGCCCATGTGGCTGAAATCCAAATTGTGGAATTGGGCCCATTCCGTCGCCAGCACAGCTACATCTGCGCCGCGCACGCAGTCATAGGCGTCTACGCAATATGTGACATCCGTGAGATGGGCTTTGGACTCTTCCATTGCTTCTGGGTCGAAGGCGCGGATCTTGGCCCCCGCTTTTTGAAGGGCTTTAATTATGGGGAAGGCGGGGGTGTCGCGCACATCATCCGTATTGGGTTTAAACGCCAAGCCCAGAACAGCAATCGTGCGGCCTTTGACGGAGCCGCCGCATAATTTGAGAACCTTATCGGCCATAGATTGCTTTCGGGTCTCATTGACCTCAACAACCTGTTCAACAATGCGGGATTTGACGCCTGCCGATTTGGCGATATCTAGCAAAGCGCGGGTGTCTTTAGGGAAACATGAGCCGCCAAAACCTGGTCCGGGGGCCAGATATTTTGACCCAATCCTATCGTCCAATCCCATCCCAAAAGCCACATCTGTGACATTCGCGCCGACAGCTTCGCAGAGGTCGGCTATTTCATTGATAAAACTGATTTTCGTCGCCAGATAAGCATTGGCGGCATATTTCAGAAGCTCAGAGGTTCGGCGGTCCGTGAAAACTGTTGGGGGTCCGAGCGCAGAGAAAGGCCGATACAGCCGCGCCATAACATCGCGCGCGCGCTCATCCGTTGTACCAATAATAACGCGGTCAGGGTCCGTAAAATCGGCAATGGCTGCGCCTTCGCGTAAAAACTCTGGATTTGAAACAACGGCAAAATCAGCCTCTGGAGCGGCCTTGCGCATTAAGGCCTCAACTTTATCGCCTGTTCCCACAGGGACTGTCGATTTTATCGCAATGACCGTAAACCCCTCTAAGAGTGATGCAAGTTCTTCTGCGGCGGCCAAAACATATTGTATATCGGCGGAGCCGTCTTTTGCTGGCGGCGTCCCCACCCCAATAAAGATAACGTCAGCGTTTGGCGCGGCCTTTGATAGGTCGGTTGTGAAGTGTAATCGCCCCACTTTTACATTGCGCTCAACCAAGACCTCTAATCCGTCTTCGTAAATGGGCATCTCTCCAGCGTTGAGACGGTCAATTTTACCCGCGTCTTTATCAACGCAGATCACTTCATATCCAAAATCGGAAAAACACACACCCGTAACAAGACCAACATAGCCTGCGCCTATGGTCGCAATTTTCAAGTCTCGTGTGCTTTTCATAGCCTGTTCACTGCCCAAGACGCCGAGGCAATGCAAGATAGCGTAGGCTTTGTGTAGATGAATTTTTGGTGACGAAGTGTGACGTGAATTTTAATGAATGGTGGAGCCTAGGGGAGTCGAACCCCTGACCTCTTCGCTGCCAGCGAAGCGCTCTACCAGCTGAGCTAAGGCCCCGAATATATCCATTCGGTCCGGAAAACCGGAGTTTGGTCGCGCCGTTTAACGCCCGGCGTAAGGCGTGGCAAGCGCGTTTTGCGGGTCGTATTTATCGACCCGCAGAGGCGCGCTTAGAGTTCAATCTCATCCTCATCATCGTCATCAGCGCCTGGCGGGAGCGTATCAGCTTCATCGTCAACAACCAGCGCGGCATCCTGATCTTCGTCTTCATCCGTCGAGAAACCGTCGAAATCAGGCGCGTCAGCGTCATCATCACCGAGGCCGCCAGAAATGATCGCGGCATCATCGCCGTCTAGTTCAAGCTCTTTGGCGGCTTGCTCTTCTTCATCGATATCTTCTTCATCCACTTCCACGGCATCTTCCATATCCTCATCAGCGTCATCGTCCGCTTTGGAAGCTTGGGGTTTGAGCTGTGCTGTGGGGAGCACGACATTTGGATCAAGTTCTGACGGGTCAAAACTGTTTTGACACATCGGACAGACTGCCGGATTGCGTGTTAGGTCGTAAAATTTGGCCTCACATTCAGGACAAACCCGTTTTGTGCCGATATCGACTTTTGCCATTTTGGACACCTTCTTCATGCCTTGATATATCTCTAGCAGAAACGCTTGCGGTGAGCGGTTGAATTTGCCAGACCCGCGCCTCTTAGCGTTTGGCTTATCTGAGTCAACAATCAATGGAGGCGAGAGCCCGTCATGAGCAGTTCTTCTGGCAAATCTAAGCCTCTTTCTGGCACTGTGCGTGCGCCTGGCGACAAATCAATCAGCCATCGAGCGATGATTTTTGGGGCGATGGCGGAAGGCACAACGGAGATTTCGGGACTTTTGGAAGGGGCAGATATACTCTCAACAGCCTCTGTTGTCGAAACTTTGGGCGCGAAGATTAAAAAACTAGGCGAGGGGGCCTATAGCGTCAAAGGCTGCGGCGCCAAAGGATTTCAATCCCCTGACGTTGATTTAGACTGCGGCAATGCGGGCACAGGTGTGCGGTTAATTATGGGAGCCTGCGCCGGATATGAGATACGCGCGAGATTTACGGGCGATGCGTCTTTGTCTTCACGGCCAATGAACCGAATTTTAGACCCGCTTCGCGAGATGGGTGTCCGCTCTGATACGCAAAAGGGAGGACGCCTGCCGGCGAAAATTGAAAGCGATGGGGCGTTAACGCCCATCACATATACACCGCCCATTGCCTCTGCTCAGGTAAAGTCGGCTATATTGTTGGCGGCCGTAAATACAAAAGGCGTTACCACCGTCACAGAACCTATCCCAACGCGAGATCATACGGAAAATATGTTGCGGGCTTTTGGCGCGAAGGTTGAGTTGACGAAGCGAAACGGCGCAAATGTCATAAAGCTGGAGGGGCCAGCCGTGTTGCAAGCGGCGAAAGTGAATGTCCCGGGAGACCCGTCGTCAGCCGCATTCCCAATTGTCGCGGCTTTAATTACGCCGGGCTCGGATATTGTCATAGAAAATGTTATGATGAACCCAACACGTACCGGCTTGCTGGAATGTCTGACCGAAATGGGCGGGCATGTTCAAGCTGATAATTTTCGAAAGTCTGGCGGTGAAATCATCTCAGATATTCATGTCAAATATTCAAAGCTTCAGGCGATTACTGTTCCGCCCGAACGCGCCGCGTCTATGATTGATGAATATCCTATCTTGGCGGTAGCGGCCTCCGTGGCGCAGGGTACGACAATAATGGACGATATTGGCGAGCTACGCGTCAAAGAGAGTGACCGCATTTCGGCCACGGCGGCGCTCTTGGCGCAAAATGGCGTTAAGGTTGAAGAGTTAGAAAATGGGCTGAAAGTGACTGGCGGGCCCGTCATGGGCGGCGGTACTGTGACCACGCATCATGATCACCGTATCGCAATGAGCGCCCTCATATTGGGATGCGTGGCAGAGGCGCCCGTTTCGATTGATGATGCCTCTATGATTGCGACAAGCTTCCCAACCTTTTTCGATATGATGAACGGGCTCGGAGCAAACCTATCATGACCGTGATTGCGATAGATGGAACGTTTGCTTCAGGGAAAGGTACGCTCGGTAAAGGACTCGCAGCGCATTATGATTTGCCTTATTTGGATACAGGTAAACTTTACCGCGCGACTGCGAAGCGCGTTTTGGACGCGGGCGGCGATGTAAATAATCCCGAAGACGGAAAACGGGCTGCACACGCTATTTCGCCAAATGAGTTGTCAGACCCGATTTTGAAGTCTGGTCCAATCGGCGCAGCCGCCTCTAAGGTATCGGTTCATCCTGATGTCCGTGCGGCTTTGCTAGCGTTTCAACGAAATTTTGCGCAGGCGGGCGGCATTTTGGATGGGCGAGATATCGGAACAGTGATATGTCCCGATGCTGACGTGAAGCTCTATGTAACTGCTACGCCAGAGGAGCGCGCTAAGCGCCGCCATGCGGAGCTTACGGGATATGGTGAAGTGCTCAGCATTGATGACGTTCTTGCGCAATTGATTGAACGGGACACGCGCGACAGCACGCGGGCGGCTGCGCCTTTAAAACCGGCAGATGACGCGCATATGCTCGACACAACAGGTTTATCCATTGCTGAAGTTTTGGCGGCCGCGATTAAAATTTGCGACGCGGTGCTGGAGACATAAGGTAATAAAACTAACGTTTAACGGGGTATAACGCCTCTATTTAACAAGCTGTTCACGAAAACAAACATCAGAGTGATATGACTTGATTTCACACGCAGGCAGCCAATCTCTACGCCTAAAGATGAAACGAGAAAGGAACTGCCATGAGAATGATGTATCAAATTACCCGCTTTGTCTTACCTTTGGGTATGCTGATAACACCAGGCATAGCTTCTGCCGAAATTATTCCGGGAGAAATGGTGCTGCCCGAATCGGCGGCCAACCCGAAGCCTTCAGCCAAATCTAATGAGGCGAAATGGTACCTTAAGACCAAAGATGATCACCAGACCTCAACAGCTTTGTCTGAAAAATATATGCCCCAGGTTGATGCCCTCAGAACAGAGGCCCCATTATTGGGCTATGTAGATATTAGCACGACCAACCAATTCACCCGCTATGAAGGACAGGCGTCGTCAATATTCGACCGGACCATTCGCGATACAAATGCCGTTGATCCAGAGAGCTATATTCTAAAAGCTCGGACAAGATGGTAGTTTTAACCCCGCTAAAAAATGAAAAAGCCCAGCCGATGTGGCTGGGCTTTTTCAATTAATTTTAAAGGCGCTTACTCTGACAATTTGGCCGCGGCCTCCTCGGTCATATCGAAATTATGATAGACATTTTCTACGTCATCAAGGTCTTCTAAAGCATCTTGTAATCGCACGACTTGCGCGGCGACATCAGGGTTGTCGATATCGTTTTGACCTTTCCAAACTAGGTTTACAGATTTCGCATCGCCGAATTGCTCGACAAGCGCAGCCGACACAGTGCCGAGATCGTCACGGGCCGTCCAGATTGTATGAACGGGCTCATACTCATCCCATTGATCTGCTGCCGCTTCGTCGGTTTCGCAATCCTCTGCGCCGGCTTCAATCGCGGCTTCCATCATGGTGTCCTCATCAGTGATTTCGAGGGGATATTCGATTTTCCCGACTTGATCGAACATAAAGGAGACAGATCCGGTCTCGCCCATATTGCCGCCATTTTTGGAGAAGGCCGTTCGAACGGACATGGCCGTGCGGTTTTTATTATCCGTTGACGCTTCGACGATGAAGCCAATCCCAGCAGGGCCAAAGCCCTCATAGCGAATATCTTCGTAATCTTCGCCTTCGCCGCCCGCACCTTTATCAACCGCGCGTTGGATATTATCCTTGGGCATGGATTGACCCTTGGCGTTGGCAATTGCCAAACGCAGGCGGGGATTCATATCAGGGTCTGGGCCGCCGATTTTAGACGCAATCGCGATATCTTTGGCGAGCTTTGAAAACAGCTTAGATCGAAGCTTATCCTGACGGCCCTTGCGGTGCTGAATATTGGCCCATTTGGAATGTCCTGCCATGGGAGACCTCTTCTCTCAAAATATGTTTCTGTGCGCTTTAGCGAGGGCAGCGGGTCGGGGCAAGCATCGCTCTGCTAAGAGCTGGAATGATTTAAGGCAGGGGGGTGAGATCTGAAATACGCATATCAACCTCTCGTCCAAAGCCAATGCCGAGCGCTTTGCCCTGCACATTCATTTTCATCGCTGACATATGATAGTGACCATTGGGGGCTAGTGCACAGGTTTGTGTGATATCCATTTCTTTTAGCTTCGCAATTAATTTCATGGTCATGGGCCGTGTCATGCGCACAGAAAACCCCTTCATTTCGCCAGAGGGTTTGGCCAGCGTAACTTCGCCTTCAATGCGTTCGAGCAGTTTCTTCGCCATTTTGCGGTCATCTTTGCCTGCAGTTTCAGGTTTTTTTTGCCTGCAGTTTCAGGTTTTTCATCGGATTGCATCAATAGGCTGACAAGTGAAGGAAAGTCTGGACGCAAGACGGCTTCTGTTTCGGTTTCCGAAACCACGGTGGTATTTGCCAATTCTGAAGTGAGGTTTGGCTCACCTTCGGAGGGTAGGTTGCTATCACCACACCAAAATGATTCAGCGCGTGTTTCTTCCGTGTCTTCGGGATTATCACTGTCTTTGAGAAAATCTTGTAGGGCTTCATTTTCTGGGTCGCTGATGGATATAATTTCCATACGGCCCTCTGTGGGTTTTGAAGGGTCAACGCGCAGAACGGCCTGTCCTTGTGTAGTCTCTTTGCCTTCGCGGGTCTTGATTTCTACCGTGAGTGTATAGCTATATTCAATTGTTTTGGGTGCGAGCCGTGTGGGAGTTTCTGCTTTTCGCGCCAATATTGACATGATGTCTTCCGCTTGCGCGGGCGCGGCGAAGAAGAAAACAGAGAGAAAAAGGCTTATAACTGGGACATATTTCATAGCGGCAGGCTTGCGCGCTTAATTAGCAAGGTGCAACTTACAGCTTGGTAAAGGTCAAGGTTGTAAGTGAATTAGGGGCTTTAATTTAATTCTGGAATATGGGTCGCGAGCTGTCCACCAATACGGATTGGTTCGATACGCGACGCCAGCCCGTCTTTACTCGTTTCAACATAAACCCCGCAAAGCGTTCCCGCGCCGCTGGCGGGGGTGAATCGGCCGCCGCGCATTTTTGTTGTGAAACGGCGAATGGGCTCCTCAACTTCCATGCCGATGACTGAATTATAATCGCCGCACATGCCTGCGTCGGTTTGATAGGCTGTGCCATTGGGTAGAATGCGCGCGTCGCCCGTCGGCACATGCTGATGCGTTCCGACGACAAGACTGGCGCGGCCATCGCAAAAATAGCCCATTGCGTTTTTCTCTGATGTGGCTTCGGCGTGAATGTCGACAAGGACGGCATCTGCAACGGCGCCAAGGGGCGCGGCGTCTAATTCTCGGTCCACCGCATGAAAGGCATTGTCTAGAGGGTCCATAAAGACACTGCCCAAAACATTGATGACTAGCATCTGATACCCATTGACATCGAACAGCCCCGCACCGCGCCCAGGTGTTGTGCCTTGCGGGTAATTACAAGGTCTTAGGATACGGGCGTCATTATCGATGACGGCAATGCCTTGGGCTTGGTCAAATGTGTGATTACCTAGGGTGAGCACATCCGCGCCAGCATCAAATAATTCCTCTGCCGTAGCGCGCGTAATGCCAAATCCGCCGGCCGCATTTTCGGCATTGATGATGACAGCATCTAGGCCAAGTTGCCCTTTCAGATGGGGGAGGTGGCGTTTTACGGCTTCTCGTCCCGCGCGGCCGACGACATCTCCGAAAAATGCAAATTTCATCTAAAACCGCCTAAACCCGTCTTCTGTCAAAATGCCGTCCAGACGCTCATCATGGTCGTCCGTGGGCAGGGAGGCCACTTCTTGCGCCGCATAGGCTACGCCGCAAGCAAAAATATCGTCCTGCCTGCGAAGACTTGCCAGCGTGCGGTCATAATAGCCGCCGCCATAACCCAATCTATCTCCCTTAGCGGTGAAGGCGAGCAGCGGAACGAGGATCAGCTTTGGTACGATAATCTCGCCGTCGCGCGGATACTCTATGCCATATTGATCGCAGGCCATTTCGCAGCCCTCGCTCCAGCGCCGAAATGTCAAAGGCGTGTGTTTTGCGCCTGCGACGGGTAAGCCGATGATATGGTCTGCCGCGCGCAGGTGATGTAAAAGTGGCCAGAGATTAATCTCCCCGCCGATAGGGGCAAAGCCTGCAACATTTCTCTGCGATAACCCGCGGGGGAAATTCTCAATCAAATGGTTAGCGGCTTTTTCATTGGAAATCAGCTTACGCTGTTGCCGCGCGCGATTGCGCGCAACCCATTTCGTATATGCCGCATTTTCAGAACCAATCATTTGCCCCTACTAGGCTGAGAGGGCAGTCTTAGCTAGAGCTTTGATGCTTAAAACTTTCGAACATAAGTGGCCGTAGATGGCGGTGTGACATCCGCAGTTGGGAGCCCGCCTTCGGAGTCGTCATCTTCTTCCGGGTCTATTAAAAAACTAGCGTCTATGCGTAAGCCGTTTTGCTTGGTCTCTCCGAATTGAAAGTGACGGCCACCACAAAGTCCGTGAAGACAAACAGATCCTCGTGAACCTCAGTGTTGAGGTGGGCGCCGGAATTAGACGAACCACGGTCCGAACAGAGCCAGCTCCCTAAGGAATAGTAAGGCCCGGTGGATAAGTGTCTTTCACCTAACCCGCAGCGACCGTCACGCCGTATGTGGAGGCGTCATGCGCAAAGCGCAAGGGAAAGGCGCTGTCTAACGTGCTTTCGTTTTCTTGTTTTTGAAGGACCATTTCGCCCAAAGCCAGAAAATTTTAGGGCCTTCAATAAGGTAGCGTTTCCACAGTCGCTTGGGTTCGCTTCCCAGACGGAATAACCATTCTATCCGGTTCTTTTGCATCCATTTTGGTGCGCGTTTCGTGCGGCCCGAGAGGAAATCCAAAGAGGCCCCAACACAGAGGCCTAAACCCACACAATCGCCGCGATCTAAACAGGCCTTGGCAATCATTTCCTGTTGAGGACTTCCGACGCAAATAAAGACGTAACGCGCGGGGTTTGCGGCAATAAATTCTGCAGTTTTTGCGACTTCGTCTGGCTTGTGGCGCAACCCAAATGGCGGCTCGTAATGATTGATTTGGCTAAGGCCGTAAATCTGTTTGACCGTGTTAATTATGTCAGCATCGGCGCCAATGATGGTAATTGTGTCATCTGCTGTTATGACATTATCAAAGAGCTGTTGTGTGAGATCTGAACCTGGAACAGCTTTTAAAGGGATGCCCGAAAACTTTGCGAGCAATTCTAATATACGTGAGTCGCAAACGGAGAGCCAACTGGCCTCATAAAGCGGATTAAAGACCTCTGGTTCTTTTGCGACGCGGACAAGGTGATCAACATTAGGCGTCACAATAAATCTAAATCCGTGATTGGTCGTCATCCATTTTGCTCTAGCTAAAGTCTGCATGGGCGTGAGCGGGTCAAAAATTGCGCCAATAAATTCGTAACTCCGCGGATCAATGCGCCAATCCGTATGACCTGGTCGTCGTCTTTTGCGGCGATCTTCACCGCGCGCCATAGCGGGGACGAATGTTCTTCCCGCGCTCTGTTCACCCGACATGCGAGAGTTATCCGTTCGGCTTTGAGACGGGTCAAGATTCGCTGATTGTCTGTCAACTTGTGTCACGATTAGTCCATTCATCTAGCTTTATTTGGGGACTCATATCACGCCGTGGTTGACATCAGGTTTACAGGCTCCAAATGAAGCGCCGTGAAACTGTACAAAAATACAGATAATTCGTCTGAACGCGGAATATTAAGACAACTCTTGGGGTTGGGGCGCTTAAAGCCCTATCTCTGGCCAAAGGGGAATATCAGTTTTAAGCTGCGGTCGATTATCGCATTGCTACTGACGGTGGCGGGGCAATTCGTAATTGTTGGCTCCCCCTTTTTACTCGGCCGCGCCATAAACCAGTTGGAAGTTATTCAAGACGCCCGCGTGTCGACCCAACTAACGGTTTTAATCTTAAGCCTAATTTTTGGCTATGGCGGGCTTAGATTGCTTGCCACATTATTCTCGGAAGGCCGCGAGTATATTTTTGCGCCCGTCGCGCAATCGGCCCAGCGAGCGGTTGCGACACAAACCTTTGCGCATATGCACAAGCTTTCCTTACGATATCATTTGGAAAAGCGGACAGGGAAGCTCACGCGGATTATTGAACGGGGTGTTAAGTCAATTGATTTCCTTTTCCGGTTCTTATTATTCAACATTGGCCCCACTTTCTTACAGCTCGGAATTGTGGGGGTTGCCTTCGCGGCGGTCTATGATTGGCGCTTTGCCCTCGTCGCAATAGTAATTGTTATCACCTATGTGGCTTTCACAGTCATTACGACGGAATGGCGGTTGAAATTTCGGAGAGAAATGAACCGTCAAGATAATGAAGCTGCCGCCAAAGCCGTTGATAGTTTGTTGAACTATGAGACGGTCAAATATTTTAGTGCTGAGGATTTTGAAACGACGAGATATGATGGAGCTATGGCGGGATATATGACAGCCGCCATTCGGTCCCGTACATCGCTTTCGACTGTAAATATTGGGCAAAGCTTCTTGATGACGCTGGGTTTGGTATTGGTAGTGGTCCTCGCGTCACAAAGTGTTTTGACCGATGGCACCATGGAAATTGGGGACATCACGACTGTGACGCTGGTGATGACGCAGCTTTATCGCCCGCTCAATATTTTGGGCTTTGCTTACCGCGAAATTAAACAAGCTCTGACCGATTTGGAGAATATGTTTACCTTGCTCGATCGCCGTCCAGAAATAGAAGACGCCGAAGGCGCGTCCCCGCTTGAGGCTGTCACAGGGCGTTTGGAGTTTGATGATGTATACTTTTATTATGATCCAGAGCGCATTATCCTCAAAGGGATTAATTTTACAATTGAGCCAGGGCAAACGGTGGCGATTGTGGGTCCGACGGGGGCAGGCAAGTCGACTTTGTCACGCATTCTCTTCCGGTTTTACGATATTGCGTCAGGCGCCGTGCGGATTGATGGGCAAGATTTAAGAACGCTCACCCAATCCAGTGTCCGCGAAGCGCTCGGCATTGTTCCGCAAGACACAGTCCTGTTCAATGACACGATTGGATATAATATCGGCTATGCGAAAAAAGGAGCGACGCAGGCGGAAATTGAGACCGCTGCGAGAGACGCGCAAGTGCATGAATTTATATCAGGCTTGCCAAATGGCTATGATACGCTTGTTGGGGAGCGCGGTTTAAAGCTATCTGGGGGCGAAAAACAACGCGTGGCAATCGCGCGAACCTTGTTGAAAAATCCCGCTATTCTTATTTTGGATGAAGCCACCTCGGCTCTCGATAGCGCTACGGAACGGGATATTCAGGCGGCCCTAGACCGCATTGCGTCTGACCGA
The DNA here is from genome assembly GCA_938001915.1 of uncultured Caulobacterales bacterium. GTDB lineage: Bacteria > Pseudomonadota > Alphaproteobacteria > Caulobacterales > Maricaulaceae > Litorimonas. The sequence goes on from CALLBD010000006.1 coordinate 15,738, forward strand.
ACAACGCTGGTCATCGCCCATCGCCTCACGACAATCATCGGGGCGGATCAGATTTTAGTTTTGGATGAGGGGCAGATTCGTGAACGCGGCACGCATGAGGAACTCCTGCGTGCCGACGGTCTCTACGCCCATCTCTGGGCGCAGCAAGAAAATGAGGGGTAAGACCTAAGACTAGAACTTACGCGCAATTGCGAGTGAAAGGGCATCCGCTTCCGGGCCGTCAAAATCGTAGCGGGTGTAGTCAGCTCTTACAGAGGTTTGGGGGTTCAACGCATATTCTACGCCGAGACCATAGGCCAATCCGTCTGTTGAGAAATCCTGCTCCAATACGGTTGTGCCATCATCAAACTCAGCTTCGAATTCGGTTTCATGATAGCCAACACGACCAAGGACGTTAAAGCGATTAGATACGGGGAAACGGGCGACGCCAAAAACGGCGAATTGCGTGTCAACACCGCTCTCTGCGAGGACAGGCCCTGTGCCGAAATCGACTGTGGCCTCGTCGTCGTTTAAGCCGAAAGACCCTTCAGCTTCGACGCCAAAGATAGTTTTGGACTGCCACCCAAGGCGTCCTTGGATGCCATAAATGTCGCTATCGACATCATATAAAGTCGCGCCAAGTGTTCCGTATGTATAGGCTTGGCGTAATCCCGCCGCTGGACGCGGTTGAGGGCTCACATAGGCTGGCGCATATCCCGCATTTTGATAGGCTGGGAAGTTTTGAGCCGTTTCAAGATAGGGCTGCGTGCCCTGCAATTGTGCACCATATGTCAGTGCGGGTGCAGCCGCATAGGCTGACGCGGCAACTGTTTGACCTGTATAAGGCTGAACGCCATAAGTTTGCGCAGCATGTGGTTGCGTTACATGTCCAGACTGAGCGACAGGATAGGATGTCTCGCAGGCCGGCTGGCTATACTGTGGCTGAACATATTGCGGCTGAGTATATTGAGGCTGCGCATATTGAGGCTGCACGACTGGCTGTTGCGCATATTGCGCGTCACATGAGGAACTCTGACCCCAAAATGCCCCGTTCTGAGACTGTTGTCCAAATAGATCGCCCATTCCGGCCATAGAGCAGCCGCTTAGCGCTGAACCCAACAAGAGTGTTGGAAGAAGTTTCGCAAGATTTTGCATAGAAATAACCCGATTTAATTCACCTAATTTTCAAATGGGATAGACTATTTTATTTAATATCTCGTGAGTCCGGCCTTAACGTTCGGCTAAGCATAATTCTGTCTTAGATCATGCAATGACGCAGAGCCAACTGTGCATTCGAGAGGCTTGCGATAGTGGAGGGGTGTGCCTAAGCAGGATGCATAATGTATTGCATGAAGGACTGACGCCATGAGTGAAATTGCACTCGACCCGCTCCCTGAACAGGTCAAAGCCTTTCTTGAAAATCACCCGGATGGCGAAGCTGTGTATATGCTAAACCTACTAAAATTTAAATCCAAAGCCACTTATCATGACGGTGAGAACGTGTCGGGCGCGCAGGCCTATGCGCGCTATGGTGAGGCTTTCAGCAAACTGGTGGCCTCTTTAAATATAGACGGGGCACATTCTGTGTTTAGCGGAAAAATGGGCAGCTGGTTGATTGGCCAAGGCGAAACTGAGTGGGACGCGGTGGCCATATTTCGCTACCCGGACGCCAAAACAATGTTCGCAACGGTGAGCTCAGAGGCCTATCGTAAAATTCATAAGCACAGAAAAGCAGGTTTAGAGGGACAGCTCCTGATTGCCTGCTCCGAAGGACAGAAATTTTAAGGACCGCTATGCAAACCCTCCTCGTCAATAAGACCGATTTTAGTGATGTCGCCCTTGTCAATTATGATGAAGGCGAATTACCTAGTGGACAAATACGCGTCGACATTGGACCCTTCGCGCTCACCGCAAACAATGTGACCTATATGGTGACCGGAGATCAAATTGGATATTGGTCGGTCTTTGACCCCGCGACTTATGATTTGACGAGGGATAAATCATTGGGCCGCATGCCAGTTTGGGGCTATGGCGCCGTGCGTGAGTCTCGGTTTCCGGGTATTGAGGTCGGCGCGGATATTTATGGATTTTTCCCGGTCGCAAAATCTATGGACATGCAGCCGGGGCGTTTAAATACGCATGGCTTTACGGATATTGCGGCGCACCGCTCAGGTTTGCACGGCCTCTACAGCAGCTATAGTTTCACAGCCGCCGATCCGAGTTATAGCGAGTATAGAGACCTTCAACCTGTCTTGCGTCCGCTATTTACAACGAGTTTTCTAATCGATGATTTTTTGGCAGAAGAAAATTTTTTCGGCGCCGAGCAGATACTCCTTCTTTCAGCGTCCTCAAAAACAGCCCTCGGAACAGCTTATTGTTTGAAAGCGCGCGGCAGCGCGCGCGTTATGGGCCTTACGTCTGCGGGCAATCAGGCCTTTGTGGAAGGCACGGGTTTTTATACTGACGTTTTTTCTTATGATGACATTACGGATATGAATCCAGATGTAAAAACTGTCGTTGTCGACATGTCTGGAAATATGGGCGTAATTAGAACTTTAGAAGACCATTTCGAAGAAAACCTGACATATATCTGCCGCGTTGGGATTTCTCATTGGCAAGAAGCCGCTAAAGCGCCGCCTAAACGTACGGCGACGCCAACCGCGTTTTTCTTTGCGCCTGACCGGGCCAAACAGCGAATTGGCGATTGGGGGCAATCCGGTTTTGCAGAAAAGCTCGGCGCGCGTTGGTTGCCCTTCCTAGGAACGGCTAAAGACTGGATGGTTGTTGAAAAACAAAACGGCATTGGCAAAGTTTTAGAAAATTACAAAGACCTGCTTGGGGGCCAGAGCGCGCCGTCCAAGGGGCACCTGTTTACACTTTAGGAGGCGTCCATGACCTACACATGTTTTGACGTAAATATTGAAGATGGTGTCGCGCATATTGTGATGAACCGTCCCGAAAAACGAAATGCCATGATTGCTGAATTTTGGACAGAACTTCCGCAGATTATTCGCGATATTGATGAAAATGCCAAAGCCCGCGTGATTGTCCTGTCGTCTACCGGCCCCGTTTTCTGCGCGGGTATTGATGTTGGGATGTTCCAAAATGATATTGGCGGCGCGCAAGATAAAAACGATCCCCAGTATGGGGCCGGATTTTATTTGAATGTAAAACGATTGCAGGCTTCGCTCTCGTCTCTAGAAACCTGCCGTATTCCGGTCCTCAGTGCGGTTCAGGGAGGGTGTTACGGAGGCGGAGTTGATCTGATTACAGCATGCGACATGAGATATGGCACCGAAGACAGTTTTATTACGATTTACGAAATCAATGTCGGAATGACAGCAGATGTTGGCACATTTCCTCGTATTCTCAATCATATGCCGGAGGGCGTGGTTCGCGAGCTAGCTTATACGGGGCGGAAAATGGGGGCCGCCGAGTGCAAGGACAGCGGGCTTTTTAATGAGGTTTATGCTGATCACGACGCACTGCTGGAAGCGGTTATGAAAACAGCGCAGGAAATTGCGTCAAAGCCGCCGCTCGCTGTTTATGGCTGCAAACGCGCGATTACATATTCCCGCGACCACAGCACGACTGACGCGTTGGATAATATCGCTGTCTGGAATATGTCCATGTTGATTCCGAGCGAGATGAAAGAGGCTATGATGTCCAACCATCAGAAGCGCGCGGGACAGTTTAAAGACTTACCAACGGTAAAATCGTCACAGGGTTAATTGAAACGCGCCTCGGAATTTAAAAGGGTTAGCCAAACGGCAAAAAAACCAAGGATTCATCTGCGCCCGCAATAAATCCTTGGTTTGGTGTGCCAGCATATTCACACAATAAAAATTGGAAACGCCCCAATTCAACAACTGCGAAATATGCAACGGTTGCCCCACACACAAGACCGATAAACCAAATTGCCAATAATTGCTTGTCCGGTGATAAAACAAAATTTGTCATTTTTGATGATTTGAAAGTAAAAAATGACAAGAAAAAAATTCCCAAAATGATAAAAATGCCCTAATCTGCAAATATGGGCGCTCAATTCAAGATAATTCAGGTCAAAGCGGTATGAGAATGACGCTTTCCCATTTGTACCTTAAGGCCAATCTGAAAATCTTGGATACATTGGGCTATCCAACGCATGTCGCGCTCGATAAATTAGGCCTAGATTACGGCAGATTGAAAGCCTCGCATGAACGTATGAGCCTCGAAAAATTCGTGTCCTGCCTTAATGCCGCCGCTGATTACACCGCAAATCCTGATATTGCTTTGCGACTTGGGCATAAATTTAGGGTTGGAAATTTTGGCGCAACAGGGAGCCTCTATTCTCATTGCAAAACCTTATCCGATGTTGTCCGGATGAATAATCGATATCAGAAGCTTGCCATTGATGCGGGCACTGTCGAAGTCGAGATTACCCCGTCTGGTCGGCGTAGGATGATTTTTCGGCCTTATTATGAGGATATTGAAACCTACCGTCCAATCACAGATGTCATTATGGCATCTTACATGACAACCTACAGTTGGCTTACTTGGGGGTCCGGGGAAGGCGTACTCGCGACGCATTTATCTTACCCGCGTCCTTCAGATGTCAGCGCGCATAAAGACATTTTCCAATCAGATTTAATTTTCGGGTCTGCCGAGACGTTTATGGAATTTTCCGAAGCTGCAGCCTCTGGAATAATCACAACTTATAATCCTGAAAAACTCACGCAAACGACTATAATATTAGATAGAATGCTTGGATTGCGGATGGCGGATCAAACGTTTGAAGACGCCATTGAGGCGGCCATACGTGGCGCGTTGAATGCTGGTCAAATTTCCACCCATGTTGTGGCAGAGAGAATGGGCATGAACTGGTCGACGCTCAGGTTACGCTTGAAATCTAGCGGGACTGGATTTCGGCCGCGTTTGGATAAAATACGAAAGTCTATATTTATTGAAGAATATGAAGCGGGAAAAAGCTTTGCGCAAATTTCCATGTCACTGGCATATAATGACCAACCTGCCATGAACCGCGCATTTAAACGGTGGTTCGGCATGACGCCTTCACAATGGCGCAAAACCCAGTCAAAAAATACCTAATGGGCCTTACCTCGCGCGGCCCCAATAATTATAGGATAAGACACGCGGACCCGGGATATAAGCTTGGTTGAGGTCGGCCACCTTTAGGCCGGCTTGGGTGAAAAGTTCGGGAATGTTCCGGCCGCTTTGGCAGCCTCCCGCTAATTTAGACCAGATCGGGTCTATTCGCGTCTGCCATTTGGCAATCGCCGCGTCTGGTGCGCGCCCATGTTCGCAAAATAATATGTCACCCTCTGGTTTTAATATACGCCGCATTTCTCGCAGAGCCTTCACGGGGTCAGGAATGGTGCAAAGGCTATAGGTGACCACCACTGTATCGACCGAGTTAGGCGGCAGGGGAATATCTTCTCCTGATAATCCAATCCGTTCTACCGGGAAATGCACGGCGTCCCGCCGGGTTTGGCTGCGTGACCAAATATTGTCATCAGGGTCTACGCCAGTGACATGTTCGACACGCGAGGCGTCATAATGTGGGAGGTTGAGACCTGATCCAATTCCGATTTCAAGAATGCGGCCCTTTGCAAGCGGGATAATTTTTGCACGTTGTTTGTGTATTGGCCCGATGCTGCAAGCTTTGTCCAAACAGATGGGGAGCACATGTTTTGCGTAAAATCCCATTCAGGCCTCCCCACTAGCTTTGGCTGGACATGTGTTTAAATCGCTTATTTATTTGCGCCGATAGGTGTCGGTTGCGCCGGTATCTTCATCTTGTAAAATAAGTTGTTCTTTATTGGCTAGAACGATGTTCTTGACGGAGCTATGTCCGGCCTCTGCTTGCTTCTGCAGTTCATTCGCCCATTTAAGCGCGATATCATCAGAAATAAGCGGGAGTATGATAGCCGATTTTTGGGTGAGGGTTAGCTGCCTATTTGTGAGTTCCCAATGCCCTTTCAGCTCAATTGATAATGGGATGCCCGTATCAGGTAAATTTCTTCCCATGAGGGACAATTTGCGGGTGAGGCGTGACTCACCATTTTTCTTTACGCTTAAAACTGTGTCCGTTGTCGTGGTCTGTATCCCTCGCGCCGTCATTGACGTCGGGGTTTCTTGAACCCACGTGCCTAATATTGCTTTTTCTGGGCTCGGGTCTCCAGAAGAACAGCCCGCTAAAAACAACGCCAAAATGAAAAAAATAGGATGAATCAAACGCATGTCTTCTAGTAACAGTCCGAGTGTGTTTTCGCAAAGTGGATTTGGTTTTTTATCAGCAGGCGCTATACTGAAGAAAAGAAAGAAAGAAAGTGGTGCCACAGGCGATGACTACAGAAGATAGGGTTGCGTGTTTTACACCGACGAGAGGACGTAACAATGCAACCAGAATTCCCCGTTGGAAATATGATTGCGTACGGCGCGCTATCCTGCAGTCACTTGATGAGGCAGAAGACGGTGAAGTTTACTTCAAAGATTTGATGCAGCATGTCCAAAGTCACCTTAGTTCTAATCAACTCGCTAAGCTTGGGTCGCTTAATTGGCATGTGACGACGGTGAAGCTAAATATGGAAGTCGCGCGCGAATTGGAACGGATCCCCCGGAAAACGCCCCAAAGGCTGCGTAAGACAATTTTTTAAATATTTTCGAAAATGAAAAATTTTACTTGGGGTTAATCGCCTAGCTGGATTAAGGAAAAGCATGTCAAATTTCCTAAAGCTCGCACTTCCTCAACTCGCGCCCATGTGGCTCTCTCGCGAGGCGGGCCTTGCCCAAGTGATAAGAACAATAGAAAAGGCATCTAAAGAAAAGGCCGACTTAATCGTTTTTTCCGAGAGTTTTGTCCCGGGATATCCGTTCTGGTTGGACGGCACGGGCGGCGCAAATTTTAATAATGATAAACAGAAGCGCATCTTTGCCCATTATTCTGATCAAGCTATTACGATTGAAGACGACCATTTGGCGGATGTGCGCGCGGCGTTAAAAGCCGCCAATATGGCCTGTTATCTCGGGATAATTGAGAGACCGCGAAATCGCACGGGACACTCACTTTATTGCTCTTATGTTTATATCGACAAAAGCGGCACGGTGCAGTCTGTCCATCGCAAGCTTCAGCCGACCTATGAAGAACGCCTTGTTTGGTCCCCTGGAGATGGGCACGGGCTTGTCACCCATCGTCTCGGGGCTTTTACGGTGGGCGGACTGAATTGCTGGGAAAACTGGATGCCATTGGCGCGCGCGGCCCTCTATGGTCAAGGCGAGGACCTGCATGTCATGGGATGGCCTGGAAGCGATAGAAATACACAAGACTTAACCCCAGTTTTAGCGAAGGAGAGCCGCAGCTATTGCGTCTCTGTCTCTGCAATTATGCGTCCGTCAGATGTACGCAGCGATACGCCTTTTGCGGAGGAAATCCGTGCGAGCCTCAGCGATATGCCTGCCAATGGCGGGTCCTGTGTGGCAGCGCCAGATGGCAGCTGGGTGCTGGAGCCTTTAATTGGCGAAACAGGTCTTCGCTATTGCGAATTAGATCCCAGTTTTGTACGGCGTGAGCGGCAAAATTTTGACCCTGCTGGACATTACTCCAGACCTGATGTGACCCAATTATTGGTCGACCGCCGCCGGCAGACCACCACCCGGTTTATAGACGAGACGGATTAAAGCGTAATCTCATTTGGATGACGGATCGTTACGGCACCCGATAATTTCTCCCCCGCAGGATTCAAATAGAAAACGGGCATATTGCCGGCTTTAGCAGCCGTTACTCCCGTCACGCTATCTTCAATCACTAGGCAGTGTTTAGGGGCAATGCCAAAGCTTTGCGCGGCGTGTAAAAATAAGTCAGGCGCCGGCTTCGGATTTTGTACATCTCGTGACGAAAAAATTCGCCCGGCAAATATCTTGTCCAACCCCGCCGCTTTTAGGGTCACTGCCATCTTCTCATGGGGACCCTGGGAGGCAACGCAAATTTTCAGACCCGCTTCCGTTACGCGGGTGATAAGGGCCGTAATACCCGGAACGGGTTTCACGTCTTTTAGAGCTACCTGGCAGGCGGCATCAAATTCTGTAATCCAATCGCGAGATATGGTTCGGCTCAGCTCCGTCTCTAAGGCCGCATGTACCTGATGCATATGCCCGCCTTTAAACCGCGCGATGGACTCGGCAGCCGTTATAGGCCATCCCTGAGCGGTTAGCGCCTCGGCCATAACCTTATTCGCGGTTGTCTCACTCTCCACTAAAACGCCATCACAATCAAAAACTATGAGCTGTGTTGCAGTTGGAATTTTTACCATTATTTGGTCAGGTTTAATTGCGCCGTTTCACCCGCAAGTTCAGCCGATAAATCTGTAAGCTTTAGTTTGAGGCCCGTTTCCAGCGCATCTAATTTAGCCTTGCGGATATGTGTTTGCACCTGCGCAAGAGGGAGATCTGTATTGCCTGAAAAATGCATCCATGACTGGCCCGTATATTCAGGCCAATTTGGAATGCCTTCGCCATTCGGGTTTCCGGTTTTTGCAAAATTTGTCCAGGCGGAAACCATGATGTTTGTCAATTCTATGTCATCATCTGACAGGCCAAGAATGGTTTCATTGCTATCGAATACAAAAGGAATTTCCGCCGCATGGAAGGCGCCGAGTGTTTGTTTCTTCGACGGCGGCGTACGGGAGAAATGATAGAGATATGACGGTGCGCCTTTGGCAGCATTGGCCCGCGCGGCATAGCGTACATTTACGCCAAATATTTCGTCGCCCATCATTTGTGTTCCGCCTGCCACGAAATCTGTGTTCAAATCATAGAGCTGAGCCAGCGTTTCACCTTGCCCAGGATAATGGGTATTCAGGGCCGCAATCATCTCTGGACCGCCTTGTGGCATGTCGGGCTCCCACACAGAAGGTTGGGGGTCATCTGGGAAGAATAAGGTGCCTTCATCCGAATTATATCCTGTCAAGAAAGGCACAGCGTTTATCTCGCCGTCGCGAAAGGCATGCCCCACATTTTTGGGAAAGACATAGCCGTCTCTGATGTGGTGGAAGGACTCATCGGATTTTTCAGGAAGATTCGCCATGATGGTCTCGGCGGGCACAGCCCGTAATGCGTCGGCTGTGGGCGCGTCTAAGCCTACGGATTTAGCAACCTTTTCACCCATCATATAACCACTCGGCCACCCTAATCCGTTGCCCTCCATCTGCCCAAGATGATAGGTCGAGGCACCGCTTTGGGCGATAGCTTTATGAAATTTCCCTGCAGCGAGAGGACTGGCCATCATTTCTGTCACAGACCAGCCGCCCGCGCTTTCCCCAAAAATAGTGACATTATCGGGGTCTCCGCCATAGGCTGCGATATTCTCCTGAACCCAGTCAAGAGCGGCGATTTGGTCGAGGCTTCCGTAATTTCCAGAGACCCCATTGGGGTCAGCTTCGGATAAGGCAGGATGGGCCATATATCCGAATACACCCAAGCGATAATTTATTGTAACGAGAACGACGTCTTTTTCGACAAGTCCGTTGGATTGATAATAAGAAAAATCACCCGAGCCAAATTGGTGACCGCCGCCATGTATCCAGACCATGACGGGCTGTTTCGTCGCACCATTGAGATTGCCTGTTCTCACATTCAAATAGAGGCAGTCTTCACTCATAGGCGAGGGCGGCTCCGCTGCGACGGCCCGTTTTATCAAAGTTGTTTTAATCGCATTTAGTCCATGCCCATCAATCAGGCGTTCAAAGAAACCGCCTTCGACATTATCGGCTTGCATGCAGCGATTACCAAATTTATCCGCCACGCGCGTTTCTGTCCAACGCGGGGCGGATTCTGGGGGTGCCCAGCGTAAGTCCCCTACAGGCGCGGCGGCGAAAGGGAGGCCTTTGAAGTTGAAAATTTGAGGTGTGTCCGTTGTAACACCTTGGACCGGTCCTTGGGGCGTCACAATCAGCGCGGCGTCAGACACCTCGCCGGACGGATTAACACAGGCGGCTAAGGGGCTCAGGAGAACCAGCGCAGCAGCGGTCTTCACAGCTTTTAATTTCATCTGTCGGCGCATTTAAAATCTCCCTTTCCAACTTGATACGCAGCAAATAGGAGAAAGGACAAGTATTCTGTACTTTGCCCTGCGCATGCATTTGTGTAGGTCGCAAGATGTGAGTGACCAACACGACATAATCATTATTGGAGCGGGCCTTATTGGGCTATGTACGGCTGATGCCTTGTTAGAGCGGGGCGCGAAGGTGACTGTGATAGAGGCACGGCCAGGCCCCTGCGAGGGGACAAGTTTTTCAAACTCTGGGATGATACATCCTAGCCAAGCCTTAAGCTGGGACTCTGACAAGTTAACGGCCTCGGCGTTGTCGCGTGAAGCGTTGGCCGCGGGCTATGTAACAGCGCGTTTGGCCGAGCGTTCTCAATCACGTCTGGCGCAAAAAATTTCATCCTTCGGCTTCCCACCGCGGACCGCTGGCTGTTTCCAGCTCCATGCAGATTTCGATTCGGCTCGGGCAGCTCAAGCCCGCTATCAGAAGCTCGGTATTCAAACAGACGTTCGTATTGACCCTGACCTAACATTCGGGCTCGCGGCGTGTTTTTTCCCAAATGATACGTCTGGGAATGCCCGAAAATTTGGATGTGCCCTAGCTGATGATTTGGCGCGCCGTGGCGTAGCGTTCAAATATGAGGCCAAAGCGCAGGATATTCGCCGCGCCCAAGACGGATTTGCGGTCAGTACGGCGAAAGGCATTTTGCATTCCGAGCATTTGGTTGTGGCCGCGGGCTCAGCCTCGCCCGCCTGTTTGGCGCGGCTTGGCGTTAGGCTCAACCTCAGCTCGGTCGCGGGTGCGGCCATGGATTTTACCTTGCCAGAGGATGGGACCGCTTTGCCCGCCTGCCCTATAATGGACGCGCAGAGCCGGTCAGCTCTGACCGTTTTTGACAGCCATGTCCGAATTTCTGGCGGGTGGCATGTAACGGACCCGAAAACCTTACTTCGCCGCTGGCGGGACATCGCGCCTGACTTTGTAAATGGCTTGGGCGCGCCTATATCTGAATGGACAGCTACCCGTCCCGTGAGCCCAGTTGGCCGTCCCTATATTAGCGGGACGTCCATCCCAAAACTTTGGATCAACACAGGTCATGGCCATATGGGCTGGACATTATGTGCAGGTTCAGGTGAACTTTTGGCGCGCCTTATTTTGAAGGAGGCAGAGGATAACCGGTTCACTTTTGCGGGTTGATCGTGGCGGCGGTCTGCCAATTTAAGCGATAATATCAGGCGTTATCTGGTTCTCAATAAAGGTGATTTTATCTTTCATTGCGAGCTTGATCTTCTTCATACGCCGCATTTTCAACATATCCGTTACGCCAGTTTCCGACATCGCTGCGATCTCTCGATCAATCGCTCGATGTTCATTTTTTAGACGCTCCAACAGCGCAATCATCTCGTCTTTAGGCATCCCATCTGGGATATCCTGACGGTCGTCTTCTGGAGGCCTCTTATCCATATAGTTTCCTAACCTGATTGCTGTTAGCGCGCAACGACTCACGGCCCGTGAGCGTAAAAAAAGGATTGATTAACCCCCGCAGCTGAAACTTTAAAAACTATTACGAAAAACGAGACAAACGCGCTTCATCATGTTATAGGAGGCTCATCACGACATAACAGGAGCAAGACATGGCTGTATCAGGACGTTTGGAAACCCTGCATAATAAACACATCGATTTGGAAGAAAAAATCCAAGCTGAGCTCCGAAGTCCACTCCCTGATACCTTGCGAATTTCCCGTCTCAAACGTGAAAAGCTTCAAATAAAAGATACATTAAGGCAATTTGCGCAGGCGTCATAATCGCAGCTGTTGCCGCTGGAAACAGCGCAGCCTATAGAACCCTCATTGGCCCAGGGGTCATTGAGGGTTTATTTTTGCCGCAAAGGAGGTCGCCATGTCTGACCGCGTTTTTATTGTCACAGGTGCCGCGCGCGGAATCGGTTTGGCGTGCGCGCAGCGCTTGGTCAATGATGGCCACCGGGTTGTACTTGCAGACTTGGATGCCGAGGCAGGCATGGCGTCAGGCCGGGATTTGGCGGTAGATACGGACCGTTCAATATTCGTGGAGTGCGATGTGGCAGATCCGCTCTCTGTCCATAATCTCATAGCCGAGACCCTAGGCGCATATGACCGGATTGACGGGCTGATAAATAATGCGGGCATAGCCATAAAGGGCGGGGCCTTAGATATGAGCATTGAGGATTTTGACCGAAACCTGGCCGTGAACTTGCGCGGTGCTTTTCTGGTGTCGAAAGCTGTTGCGAAATATATGGTCGAAGAGATCGAAAACCGGGCTGATCGATCCCGATTAACCGAACGGCCCTATGCCATTGTCAATATGTCGTCGATAAATGATACGGTCGCGATACCTGATTACCTCGCCTACACGATTTCAAAAGGGGGGATGCACCAAATGACGCGGGCTATGGCGATTGAGCTCGCCCCCTATGGCATTCGCGTTAACGGGATTGGGCCCGGATCAATTAAGACCGACATGCTGGCGAGTGTTGTATCTGATGCGGGCGCGCTGAAAAAAATTACGCAGCGTACACCGCTGGGCCGTCCCGGATTGCCAGATGAAATCGCCTCTGTTGCGGCTTTTCTTTTGTCAGAGGACAGCAGCTATATCACAGGACAGCATATTTATGCTGATGGCGGGCGTCTGGCCTTAAATTATACTATGCCAGTGGATGATTGACGACCCGTCTGTAAGCTCTATTCTAGCGATTGAGAGAGTCCCATATGCGATCGGTTTTCGGAATCGATATTGTAAGAAAGACGAACCATGAAATTAAGTATACTTCCGCTTATGTCGGCGCTGGTTATATCGCCGATGTTTATATCGGGCTGCGCGACGGCAGCCTATAATATTCAGGAGCGTTTTGGTATTGAGAAACGCGATATTCTTGTCGGCCGGGTCGAATCCGTTGCAGAGTCCCAAACAGAGGCAAAAGAGGAATTCGTCGATGCGCTTGAGGCCTTTCGCGCTGTTGTTAATGTGGACGGCGGCGAGCTGGAAAATGTCTATGATGATTTGAACCGCGCCCATAAACGCGCCGAAACTAAAGCCAGTGACGTCCGCGCCCGTGTTAAGTCTGTGAAACAAGTCTCAAATGATTTGTTCCGCGAATGGGAGGGTGAACTAAACCAATATTCCGATGCAGCATTGCGCCGCGCCTCCGAGCGTCAGCTTCGCGAAACACAAGCGCGCTATGATGTTCTCGTTGATAAAATGGATGATGCAACGGCCTCGATGGATCCCGTGCTAACCGTGTTTAATGACCGTGTCCTATATTTGAAACACAATCTGAATGCGCGCGCGATTGCCGCGCTCAATACAGAAACGGCTTCGTTGGAGGGGGATGTGGCGCGCTTGATTGCCGAAATGGAACAATCCATTGCCGCCGCGGACGCCTTCATCGCGGAGATGAATGGGACGAGCTAGCGCGCCACGCTGTCGCTTCGTTTTGACCCCATGTAAAAAAGCCCGCCAATTGAGCGGGCTTTTTCTTTAAACGCTAGTTGCTGGGCTTAAATAAGCTCTCGAGCGTATGTTCAACTTTTGGCGCGTCAGCCGCCGGTTCCGGCGTGGGGAGCGGCGCAAGTGTTTCGCCGCCGCCTTCTGCGTCTAATTTGGCTTGTTCTTTTGCGCGCTTCTCTGCGGCTTTGGCGACAAACCCATCGAGTTCAATTTGTGAGCAGAGGCCGAGGCTGACCGGGTCTGTTGGATTGATTGTATTAATCTTCCAATGGGTCCGCTCGCGAATGGCTTTAATTGTGGGCTTTGTTGTCCCGATGAGCTTTGAAATTTGCGCATCCGTGATTTCAGGATGATTGCGAACGAGCCAAGCAATCGCATCGGGCCGGTCTTGACGGCGGGAAAGCGGCGTGTAGCGCGGACCCTTTTTCTTTGTTTTTGGCTGTAGCTTATCGGAGTCAAAACTATTGGCCTTCATCGCGTAATTCGGGTTGCTTTCCGCCTTTTCAATTTCTTCGCGAGACACTTGCCCATTTGCAATCGGGTCTGCGCCGCGAATCCCCGCCGCAACGTCGCCGTCAGCGATGCCTTCAACTTCTAGAATATGCAGACCGCAAAATTCAGAGATCTGCTTGAATGTCATGGCTGTGTTGTCAATCAACCAGACGGCGGTTGCCATTGGCATAAGAATTTGTGTCATCTCTTGTCTCCCCAGTGGAAGGCCTGTTTCTTGCAAAAATCAGGCATGAAAAAACCCCGCTCGGCGGGGTGGATTTACTGATTTTTGACTATGTAATCATCAATCAGTAAGCTGCTCATAATAGATTAATGTGCCTTTGGCAATAGGTACGCCCACGCAACTGAAAAGAGATGCCCCCATGTCTATCTTTGGTGATGATTTACCGCAATCACGGGAAACGGCTCCCTGTCCCGGTGAAGACCTCTATGGTCTGTCTGTCTCAGAATTGGACGAACGTATTGCGTTATATCAAGCGGAAATCTCTCGGTTGGAAGCAGAACGCGTAAAAAAGCAGGCTGAAACAGACGCAGCCCACGCGATATTTGGTAAAACACCCTAAGTTTCCATTATTTAGACCTATTTTCGCCGCGCTGGAATGGCGCTTGCAAAACTCCCTGCGAACCACGTCTTGCAAATTGCTGCGATACGCCACAAACAGTATAAGAGAGAACTATAATGACGGCTGTTTCGCCCTTGGATAAAACAAAAGCAACTTCGCTGACTGATACGTTGACGCCGCAGGCTGAAGCGCGTTTGCTCGCCTTTACGAAATCAGAGCTGTTCTCAAAGACCTTCCGGGAGGGAATGGACCTTGTTGAAGAGACGGCCGCCTATTTAGACGGTCCTGGGCGGCAAGATTCGAAAAAGCTAGAGCGGACGGATGCGCTGACTTATGCCAGCCAGTCCATGCGCCTGACAACACGGCTCATGCAGGTCGCGAGCTGGCTGCTCGTACAGCGCGCCCTGAAAGAGGAAGAGATGACGTTGTCTGACGCGCGCGCGGATAAATATCGTCTTGTTCCTGAAGAAAAAGCGGAAGGCGCGTTGAGTTTTTCGGATATTGCGAAGGATGCTTATGCCTTACCAGCGCGCCTGCTCGATTTAATGGCGCGCTCCGAACAGCTTTATGAGCGCATTATGCGTCTTGACCGCTCGCTTTATGGCACTATTGCGGCCCAAAAAGGCAATACGGTTGCCGATCAAATCAATCGCCTAGAGGCGGCGTTTAAGCGTTAAGTCGTTTTCTAAAGTTTTACCTAATAAAAAAGGCTCCTTTAACGGAGCCTTTTTCATATTTGGTCTTTGCGGGCGTATTACACGCCGAAACCTGCAAACTTATCTTTAAAGCGTGACACGCGTCCACCGCGGTCCATAAGCTTGGCGTCGCCGCCTGTCCAAGCAGGATGTGTTTTAGAATCAATATCGAGGACGAGCGTATCGCCTTCTTTGCCCCATGTAGAGCGTGTTTCGTAAGTTGAGCCGTCAACCATTTTGACGGTAATCATGTGGTAATCTGGGTGTATATCGGATTTCATGTCCATAAGCCTTTTGTCTGGTCACGGGGTTGCGTTGAAAGGTCTCCCGCTCGCGAGCGCGCCGTATAGAGCGGGCTATGGATTTGGTCAAGCGTTGGGCGACAGATCCGTCATATAGGCGCTGAAATGTTTAACCGCGTCTGTAAATTCTGCACTTGAAGCCCCGTTTAAGACTTTGGTGTTTAGGGTGTCGGCAAGTTTTACGCTAATCAGCGCATAGCGCTGCGCGCCGAGCTTCGTCATGTGAAGCGCGCCGATACGTTTATCTGCTTGGCTGGATGTGCGCTCTATAAGTCCGTTTTTAATAAGGCTCGCGACGGCGCGGCTGACAATCGTTTTATCCATAGGGGTCACGGCTGTAACTTCGGCGGCGGACCGTCCCGGCCTATCGGCCACCGCCGCGAGGACCCGCCATTGGCTCTGGTTTAGGTCGGCCTCTGTACGTACGACCTCTAGCGTATAGCGGCTAACTTTATCGGCGAGAACGACGACTTGATAGGCCCAGAAATTATCGAGGCTGATTGGGCTGGGGCTAGATTTTTCCATATTAAAGTTAGTAAAGAAAAAGGTTGCAAATGCAACAATATATTGATAGTTGCAAATGCAACAAACTTTGCAAAGCTTCGGAGTGCCCCCCAATGGCCGACCTATTTGAAAATCCTGCTGGCTTAGACGGGTTCGAATTTATCGAATTTTCTGCCCCCGAAAAAGGCGTGCTTGAGCCAGTTTTCGAAATGATGGGGTTTTCAAAAATCGCGCGGCATAGGTCAAAAGACGTCGAGCTATGGCGTCAGGGGGGTATCAACCTCATCACAAATTATGAACCCAACACACCTGCTTGGTATTTCTCACGGGAACATGGCCCCAGCGCTTGCGGCATGGGCTTCCGTGTCAAAGACGCCGTCAAAGCCTATGACCATCTTCTGAAACAAGGCGCGGAACCCGTGGAACTCGCACCAGGTCTTATGGAGCTCAACATTCCGGGCATACGCGGAATTGGCAACTCGATTATATATTTGATTGACCGCTATGAAACGGGCGATGAAGCCAGCGGCCTGTCCATTTATGATATTGATTTCGAATATTTGGAGGGCGTAGACCGTAACCCTGTTGGATGCGGTTTTGAGCTTATCGACCATCTCACCCATAATGTATATGGCGGACGCATGGCCTACTGGGCAGATTTTTATGAAAAGCTCTTCAATTTCCAAGAAATTCGCTATTTCGACATAAAGGGCGAATATACAGGACTGACGTCCAAAGCGCTGACCGCGCCGGACGGGAAAATCCGCATTCCGCTCAATGAAGAAGGCAAAAGCGGCGGCGGTCAAATTGAAGAATTTCTGCGCGAATATAATGGCGAGGGAATCCAGCACATCGCGCTTATCTGTGATGACCTCGTGGCCTGTTGGGATAAGCTGAAAGACAGAGGCGTGCCTTTTATGACCGCGCCGCCCAGGACTTATTATGATATGCTGTCCGGTCGTTTGCCCAATCATGGGCAAGACGAGACTGCGCTCAAGTCTCGCGGCATCTTATTGGACGGTACAACAGAAGGGGGGCGGCCGCGCCTCTTGCTGCAAATTTTCGCGCAGCCGCAAGTTGGCCCCGTTTTCTTTGAATTCATTCAACGCGTTGGCGATTACAAAGACGGCTTTGGCGAAGGGAACTTTAAGGCGCTCTTTGAGTCTATAGAGAGAGACCAAATTGAACGCGGTGTATTGGAGACGGAGGACGCATGAGTATCAAAACTGACGGATTTCATCATGTGGCCTATCGCTGCCGTGATGCCAAAGAGACGGTGGAGTTTTACCAAACCCACCTGAATATGGATTTCCAACTCGCCATTGCCGAGGATCATGTCCCCAGCACAGGGGCCTATGACCCCTATATGCATATTTTTTTGGATGCAGGAAATAATAATGTTCTCGCCTTTTTTGAACTCCCAGAGCAGCCTGATATGGGCCGCGATGAAAACACCCCAATTTGGGTGCAGCACATCGCGATGCGCGTCGGGAGTCTTGATGAATTATTGGCGGCCAAGAAAAGCCTCAAGGCTGCGGGTATTCCCGTGATTGGCCCAACGCATCATGGAATTTTCAAATCGATTTATTTCTTTGATCCAAATGGACATCGTTTGGAACTTGCGGCCGATATTCATACAGAAGAGCAGATGAAACAGCTCAAAGAAGTTGCCCCAGATATGCTCGCGGAATGGGCCGAGACCAAAAAAGCGCCGCGCCATGCCGCATGGCTGCATGAAAAAATTAGGAATGAGAGTTGATTAAATGTCAAATGAGAGAGACAATATTCATTCAGCTTCGAATCTCTACCGAACTTTGGCATCCAAGCATGAATTAAGTTTCTCGGAAAAACTAAATGCTGATGGAGATGTCTTTTTCGTTTTCCCTAAACAAGCTAATTTGATGTTCGATATGACTCTTGGCTTACAAAATGGGGATGAAGCCAATATAGGGATAAATGACTTTTGGAGCTACATATTTCCATATCAAGATAGTGTAAGGTTCTTACAAGAGACTATTGAGGGGCTTGTGAAAGGAACTCATTATCTTGCCGAATATCGGCAATTCAATCGAGTCACTAAACTCTGTCTCCAAAACAGCTGTGATGAAATTATTTATACTGATATCAAAAGAATGAAATTCCCATTTTTTGCACAAAGAATAACTAATATTACTTCGAATAAAAAAAGAGCTAAGCTATGAAACTCGCCTCTCTAAAACATGGCCGTGATGGCTCTTTGATTATTGTCTCGCGTGACCTCACACAGGCGACCAATGCCGCCGATATAGCGCCGACGCTGCAAGCGGCTTTGGACGAATGGGACGTCCTCGCACCGCAACTGGCCGCGCGCTATGAGCTGCTTAATGCGGGTCAGGTTGAAAGTTTTGCTTTCAATCAAGAGGCTTGCGAGTCGCCTTTGCCGCGCGCCTATGCGTGGATGGATGGGTCTGCCTATCTCAATCATGTCGAGCTTGTCCGTAAAGCCCGCGGCGCTGAAGTCCCAGAGAGCTTTTATTCTGACCCGCTGATGTATCAGGGCGGTTCTGACACGTTCATCGGGCCACGTGACGCGATTATCGCCAGCGACGAAGCCTATGGTATCGATATGGAAGCCGAGATTACGGTTATCACAGATGATGTGCCGATGGGCGTCTCTGCCGAAGATGCGCTGAGCCACATCAAACTTATCATGCTCGTCAATGATGTGAGTTTGCGGGGACTCATTCCAAATGAGCTGCGCAAGGGCTTTGGTTTTGTGCAGGGCAAGGCATCCTCCGCCTTTTCCCCCGTTGCTGTCACGCCAGATGAGCTTGGGAGCGTGTGGGACAATGGCACAATCGATTTGCCCCTGCTTGTGGATTACAATGGCAAGCCGTTTGGCAAAGCTAATGCCAAAACCGATATGAC
Source organism: uncultured Caulobacterales bacterium (assembly GCA_938001915.1). GTDB lineage: Bacteria > Pseudomonadota > Alphaproteobacteria > Caulobacterales > Maricaulaceae > Litorimonas. Next base: position 34,730 of record CALLBD010000006.1, read on the forward strand.
CTTCCATATGGGCGAGCTTGTGGCCCATGCGGCCAGGACGCGGGACCTTTGCGCGGGCGCGATTATTGGCTCAGGTACGGTCTCTAATAAGTTTGAAGGCGGTGAGGGCAAAAAGATTGAAGATGGCGGCGTCGGCTATAGCTGTATTGCTGAAATCCGTATGATCGAAAAAATTCAAACGGGCGAGTTCATTACACCCTTCATGCGCTTTGGGGATACGGTCGGCATTGAAATGAAAGACGCCGATGGCAAGTCTATTTTTGGCCGCATTGAAAATGCCGTCGAAAAATATGACGGGCCAGAGGCCTAAGGCGGGTCCCTAAATTATGATGACCCTGTATGGATATTGGCGCTCTTCTGCGAGTTACCGCGTGCGCATTGGTTTGGCCCTCAAGGGCATTGCCGTGTCGCATGTCCCCGTCAACTTGCGTGACGGGTCTCAAAAGCAGGCCGATCATCTTGCCAGAAATCCGCAGGGCTACGTCCCCGTTCTGGAGCTTGCGGATGGCACGCAGCTCACGCAATCTTTGGCGATTTTAGACTATTTGGATGGCGTCTATCGAGAGCCTGCTTTGCTGCCAAAAGAGGCGGTGTTGCGGGCTAGAGTCAAAGCCGCCGCACTGATGATTGCTGCCGATATTTCGCCTATCCAGAACCTCTCCGTATTAAAATTTATCCGCGCGGAGCATGGGCAGGAGGATGCCGGCGTGACCCAATGGGCGGCTCATTGGATTGTGCAGGGTTTTGAGGCGTTAGAGGCTCTGGCGGAGACTTCAGATACAGACTATCTGCTTACAGATACGCCTAGCCTTTTTGAATGTTGTCTTGTGCCGCAAGTCTATAATGCGCGGCGCTTTGGCGTGGATATGGCTACTTTTTCTCGATTGTCAGAAATCGATGCGCGTTGCCGCGCGCTGCCCGCTTTTCAGAAAGCCGCGCCCGAAAACCAAGCTGACGCGATAAAGGCCTAGATTGAGACCTAGAGGGTCAGTCCTTCAAACTCTCCATATCTATCACAAAACGATAGCGCACATCCGCCGCCATCACGCGCTCCCACGCGCGGTTGATGTCTTGCATATTTATTATTTCAATGTCTGAGACGATATTATGTCTCGAGGCGAATTCGAGCATCTCCTGTGTTTCGGCAATACCGCCAATGGCGGAACCAACAAGGCGCTTCCGTCCGCCAATCAGCGAGCCAGAATGTAGCCCTTGAAACGGTTCAATCGCGCCGACAATCGCCATCGTGCCATTGCGGGCCAGCAGGCGTAAATAGGCGTCTAAACTATGCGGTACAGGCACGGTATTAAGCAGAAAATCAAAGCGTCCGCGCGCAGATTTAAATGCTTCTTTATCTGTAGTGATAAGCGTATCCGCGCCAAGGGCGCGCGCATCCTCTTCTTTGCCAGGTGAGCGGCTGAGTACTGTGACCTCGGCCCCAAGGGCTTTCGCGAATTTCACTCCTAAATGCCCCAGCCCGCCAAGACCAATCACCCCGACTTTATGGCCTTTGCCGATATTAAAATGTTTGAGCGGAGAATAGGTCGTGATGCCCGCACAAAGCAGCGGCGGGACGGCCTTTAGATCTAAATTATCTGGGATGTGTAAAACAAACTCTTCGCGCACAGTAATGGCTTGGGAATATCCGCCATGCGTGTGGCCGCCCGACACCTTATCAGGGCTGCCATAGGTCATGGTTGCGCGGCTATGGCAATGTTGTTCATCGCCCTCCGTGCAGGCTTCGCAGTTCAGGCAGCTATCAACCATACAGCCGACCCCGACGATATCACCAGTTTTGAATTTCGTGACAGCCCCGCCAACCTCAACCACTTTTCCGACAATCTCATGTCCGGGGATGACAGGATATACGGCGTTTTTCCAATCATTATGAGCTGTGTGGATGTCGCTATGGCAGACCCCGCAATAGGTGATGTCGATTTTCACATCATTGTCGCGCGGCGCGCGGCGTTCAATCTCCATGGGAATTAACGGGGCCGCCGAATCTGCCGCGCCATAAGCTTTGACTGACATAGTGAACTCTCCGTTTTATTTGGGCGGTTCTTAAGCCTTGGCCCCATTGGGGTTTATGGCCGCGGGGCCGCCATGTCGATGTCTTATCCGATAGACCCCTTATACAGCCCTGCATGCCAGCATAAAATTTCGACTATCTTCGCAGACCTATTCGAAGCTAAGCAGCGCTATGGCCTTGGGAGCTTCAGCAGATATAGATGTCTTAATCGTCGGCGCAGGGATTGGCGGATTGACGCTCGCCCACGCCTTATCGCAGCGCGGAAAAATTGTCCGTGTTTTGGACCGCGCGCCTACGCTTGAACGGGTAGGGGCGGGAATTCAAATTCCGCCCAATGCCATGAAAGTTTTAAGGGCACTGGGGCTGGAGAGCGCCGTCACGAAAAACGCCTTTAGGCCGCGCGCTATAGAAGCGCGTATGGGGCGCTCTGGCCGTTCTGTTTTTGATATCCCCTTGGCGGATGAAGCTGAGAAACGATGGGGCGCGCCTTATCTGCATATTCACCGCGCCGATTATATTTCAGCCCTGTCGACATCACTGCCGAAAGACTGTCTGCACTTAAACATGCAGGTGAAATCCTATTCTCAAGATGAGGCTGGTGTGCGTGTAAACCTGGCGGATGGCAAAAGCCTCAAAGCCAAAATTCTCATCGGGGCTGATGGTATTCGGTCCACTATTCGCGCGCAAATGCTGGGGGCGGATGCGCCTGAGTTTACAGGCAATATGGCGTGGCGAGCCGTTGTCGCGGCTGACCGGTTAGGAGACCTCGTCCCTGATCCGACTGCCTGCGCTTGGTTCGGCCCAAACCGGCATGCTGTAACTTACCGTTTGGGAGCGAAGGGGCAGCTCGTAAATTTTGTTGGCGTGGTGGAGCAAGACATCTGGCAGGAAGAGGATTGGTCCCTGAAAGGCGATAAGGCCAATGCGTTAAAAGATTTCGAAGGCTGGCATCCCGTGATTTGCAATTTGATAGACAAGGCTGATGAAGTGCACCGCTGGGCCTTATTTGACAGAGCCCCCTTGGCGCGCTGGGTCAGTAATAAGGTCGCTATCATGGGCGATGCAGCCCATCCTATGCTGCCATTCTTGGCGCAGGGCGCGGCAATGGCCGTCGAGGATGCCTGGGTTTTAGCCGAGCTTATTTCGGCGGGGAAGGGTTTGGCCGCCTATCAAGAGCATCGCCAGCCCCGCACAGATAAAGTACAAGCCGCCTCACGCGCGAATAGGGGGCTTTTCCATAAAGCGTCCCTGCCAGCACAACTGCTAACCTACGGGCCTATGTGGGCGGCTGGGAAACTTTTACCGAACCTCGTACATCGCCGTATGGACTGGCTCTATGGCTATGACGCGACAGCGCTATCCCATGAGTCCCTGTCATAGGTCGTGTTAAGCCAGATGCCCATAATTCGAGTTTGTTGCGGAATTGTCACAGTTTCAAAAATAGCGACATTGGTCATACCAATTTGTGCGGATTGGTTGATGTGTTCTCTTGACACTGTGTAGTCCACTGGTTCAATTCAATAGCGTAAGAAAAATTCACTTCTAACACCTGGGGAAATATAATGGTCAAAAGAACAGTCGATTCCGGCTTGAATAAAATGGCGATGCTCAAGGGCTCGCTCTTACTAGGGGCTAGCGTCTCTATGCTCTCTATCGCACCTGCTGCATTTGCGCAGGACTCAGATGAAGGCGATGTCGTTATTGCAACAGGTATCCGTCAGGCGCTTGAGTCAGCTTTGATTGAGCAGCGGAACGCTGATAGCTTGATTGAAGTCATCCGCGCGGAAGATATTGGTAAGCTGCCAGACCAGAACTTGGCTGAAGTATTGGAAAACATTACGGGTATTCAGATCACGCGTACAGCCGGTATTGGTACAGGCGTTCAGATTCGGGGTACGGATGATAACCGCGTCGAAATTAATGGTGTATCTACCGTTGGGTCTGGCTCTGGTCGCGGCGGCATTGGATTTGAAGATGTTAACGCATCAATTATCTCAGCTGTGGAAGTTATTAAGTCTCCAGAAGCGAGCACAACAGAAGGTTCTGTTGGTGGTACAATCAACCTCAGAACTATTCGTCCATTGGAACTAAAAGAGACCCTCGCGTCAATCAGAATCCAAGGGGAAGACAGCAGTCTTTCCACCGAAGGTATTCAGCCACGTTTTTCAGGCGCCTTGGGTAAAAAGTGGGAAAACGCTAGAGGTCAAGAGTTTGGCGTCGTCTTAAGCGGTAGTTACACGCAACAAGAAGCGGTTTCCTTCCGTCCACGGGCCGATAGAGATAATGTTGCCTCTCCTCCTGGCGCTAACCCTGCCGAATTCCTAGGCATTCAGTTCCTCGTGCAGGAGCAAGAGAACTTTGACTTCGAAACAATCAACCTTGCAGGTACTATTGAGGCTCGACCAACTGAAAACTTGAGATTTTATGTTGACGGTATTTATAATGACCAAGAGAGAGCGCAAGATTCCTACAGAATTCAGGCGTCTGGCGTCAGTTCACTTCGTCAACTTAGCATTCCAACGTCCTTTGAAACCGTCGACTTCGGCGTAGGTCCGGGAGAGTTCCCAGCGGCCTTAACTGGTACATTGGAGCCTGATCTTGCAAATGATGACGATGATCCAAACTTGCGTTTCTCAAGTGATACGGGGGCCCGTGTCACCGATACGAGATTGATTAGCATTGGTGGTGAGTGGGAAAAAGGTGACTTTACGGCCCGCGCAGAGGTGTCATCATCGACATCTGAAACTGTAAACCCGAATTTGAGTTCAACTCTTAACTTCATCAACCCAGCTTGTCCGCTTGATGGCACGAGTAACGATAACTGCGTTCCGTTCATCTATGATTTGTCGAATGATACACTATCCTTCGGAATTAATTTCGACTCGCCATTCGCGCCAGAGGTTGCCGACCTAACTAATCCAAATAACGTTGTTTTGGACGACTTCCAAGTTGGGCGGAGCACGACTGATAATGAAGATAATGCGTTCCGCATAGATTTGTCTTATGACGTATCCGAATTTGCGCCCTTTATCACGTCATTCGATGCGGGTTTCCGGCACAATAGCGCGTCCAGCGAGTTTGATGACTTGACGGACCGCGTAGGTGGTTTCAGCCGGATTGTTGATAGTCCGAACGGATCACTTTTTGCCGATATTCTTGTGGAAGGCCCAGATAACTTTGATGCAGCAGATGGCCGCGATTTATTCGTAAGCGACTTCCTTCTCGTTGATCCGGACCTGGCTTTCTCCGACCCTCAGCGAGTCATTGATACGCTACAGGCTGCTGTAATCGCGCATGATCCGACGCCAGATATTCTGAACGTTCAGTCAGATCAAAATGCGTTCTTCAGAGTCGAAGAAGACACCACAGCAATTTACGCGCAAGCGAATTTTGAGCATGGTATCGTCAAAGGTAATGTTGGTGCTCGTTGGGTTCAAACGGACATCGAATCTACAGCCTTTAGCCCGGACCTTGGTGGACCGCGTGAGCTGGTTACGACACGAGGAAGTTATGACTTCTTACTGCCGCGTGCAAACATTAGCATAACGCCGCGTGAAGATATCGTCCTGCGGGCGGCATATAGCCAAGATATCCTGCGCCCAGATTTCAACCAACTGACCACCGGTTTCTCATTCAATGATAGTGAAAACTCAGCGGTCAGATTAGGTAATCCTGGTTTGGAGCCTGAAGACTTTGAGTCCTTTGATGTGTCTGCAGCTTGGTACTTCGCTCCATCTTCAGTCATTTCGGTCGGTTATTTCAACAAGAAACGGACGAATATTTTCGGCACTGATTTTGAAGGCGCGGAGATCATTAACGGACCAACTCCAGAAGGTTTTGTGACCACAGGCGGTTTCGCGCGTGACACTAACCCAGCCTGTTCAGGCGGCGGTATCTTTAACCCAGTTGTTGTACCTAACCAGCTTGGCGATCCGGATCGTTTGGGCCTTTGTGTCGATACGACAATGCCTGGCAATGATCCTGAGACTACAACACAAGAAGGTATTGAGGTTGCGTTCCAGACTGATCTGTCGGCCTTCGAGGACACAATCGGTTTTGCTTCTGGCTTCGGTGTAATTGCAAACTACACCTATCAGGACTTCTCTGGTGGTTCTGCCGTAGATACGACATCAGGCCGCGGCTTGAACGTTCTTGGGGATGTTAGTATCCCAAGAGGTCTGCTGGACTTCTCTCCAAATGCGTACAACCTGACAGGTTTCTATGAGAAATATGGTCTATCAGCGCGTGTCCGTTACACATGGCGCGAAGCTTTCCGCACGCAAGATTTTGGTGGCGGTGCGAACACGTCAGGTAGCTCAACATTTAGTTTCCCTGTGACGACCCTGTCACGCGGACAGTTGAATGCCAGCATCAATTATGATGTGACTGAAAACTTCAATATTGGCGTTGAGGCCGTTAACTTGACAGAAGCTAGAATTATCCAGCGCTGTGTTTCGGAAACAGGCCCAACATGTTTTGTTGGATATCCAGATCGCCGCATCATCTTCGGTGGTAGCTATACATTCTAAGTATGAGGTCATAGACCGCATAAAAAAGTAAGTGACGCCTCGCATTTGCGGGGCGTTTTTTTGCCTTAACGCTTTTTGCTGTACCACAGAATTTTTGGACTACATTTCCTTATGAAGATAAGTGCGCCAAAAGTGCTATTTCGAAGGATCCTTCAAACCACATCAAATGTTCCATTAATGGGTTGGGCCAATCCTGGATGTTGCAGGGTTTTCAGGACTCAAGCCTTTAAGCCTCTACGCCTCTACGCCTCTACGCCCCTACGCCTCTACGCTATTGAACCTATATAATCCCCTGAAGTTTGCCGGCTCAGAGGCACAGCGACGGCGCTATTTACTCGGTAAAATTTGCTTCCATGTCTGAGATGGGAGACTATTTCTACTTTTCTCTGCCGCTCTCAGCTGCGTAGACTCTTGGGCCGCCCATCTTTGGCAAAACTAGCTGTCAGTCACGCGTTATTTTTTAGCCTATTGCATGTCGCATGGAATCTGCGTCTTGGTTTCCTAGGTTTTAGGGGATAACGCGTGTAATTCACTCGGCGATAGCCCCGGCGTCCCGCGGTATGAGGTCAATGGCCAAAGAGGGAAGTTTCGGCGCTATACGCCTTATTCCGGAATGGGAGTTACGACGCGGAATATGACGCCTTTTGTTCACGCGCCAATGTCCCGGTTGAATTTGCGACGCGGCCAAAAAAAAAGAGCCCGATAAATCGGGCTCTAAAACTTCAATATTTTGGATCAAGCTATTTTTTCAAATCGACAAAATAATCGAAAATCTCAGGCACGTTCCCGTCGCCCATACCGGCATCAACCGCAGCTTGAAGGCTCTTAGATGTCGCCTCTGCGACAAGCGATTTTGATCCGAGGTCAGAGACCATCTGAGCAAAATAACCTAAATCCTTATTCGCATTATTTATAGAAAACCCGAGGTCGCTGACACCGTCTACTGCGTAGTTTTTACAGAACTTCATAAAGGGTGAGTTGGACGGCCCCGATGACATGATGTCATAAAGCTGTTGACCATCGACCCCCGCAAGTTTCGCGGCTGCGAAAGCTTGTGACATGGCTGTCACTGTCGTCATGCCCATAAAATTATTAATTAATTTCGTGACATGACCCGACCCAAGCTTGCCAAGATAGAAAACATTCTCGCCTTGTTCCTTAAGCATATACTCATATTTATCAAAGGTAGCTTTGTCGCCAGCCGCCATAATATTCAACAAGCCATCTTTAGCATGTGCAGGTGTACGGCCAAGCGGGGCATCAATCATACCAACGCCTTTTTTCGCGAGGTCCGCGCCAATTTTTTGTGTGGAGGCCGGAATAGATGTTCCAAAGTCAATGAGGACTGACCCTTCTTTTATCCCGGCTAAAACCCCGTTCTCGCCGTAAACAATTTTTTCAACGACGGCAGATGTGGTGAGGCAAAACTGAACAATGTCACTTTTCTCCGCGAGCTCTTTTGGCGTTTTGGCCTGAGACGCATTTCCGCGGGCCAATACTTTATCTACGGCCTCCTGATTAAGGTCCATAACGATGACTTCAAAGCCGCGCTTTTGCAGGTTTTCGACCATATTGCCGCCCATAAGGCCAAGACCGATAAAACCAATTGTTGGTTTCGACATATTTTTTCTCCAAAAAATTGGTATATAAAGTGGCCATATCCGAATGAACCAAACTTACGTTGCTCTCTATACCAATCTAAATCCTAGATAAAGATAGAAAATGGAATTGTAACAAGCCTCAATTTCTGGGTCGGAGAAATCTTTATAAATTTTTTGATTTCGTCCAAAATATTGTTTTATTTTGAATTTATATCAACAGGCCTCCTTAAAACATAGGCGTTTTTGGGCAAATAAAAGGGACATTGACCTTTGTGTCTACACATGGTCGTAGGAGACCTTCTGTCTAAATGGGCCTCCTCATTTTCCGTGTAGCATCGCATGATGGTTGAGGGTTCTGACCTTAAAACCGGTGACCGGTCATACCAATATGGACAATTGGTATGATTTAGACTTGACTGGCACTTACCTATTGGTCCACACCAAAGGTAACTAAAAAATATACCAATAATACTGTGCACATCATAAAAGGGGAATTTTAGATGGCAAACCGTACCTTAAGCTGTGGGCAACGCTCGCATATTCAATTGGGACTCAAGAGAACCTTCGCGGCTTCAACCTCCGTTTTAGCTCTAAGTTTACTGGCTCAGCCCGTTGCTGCACAAACGGCGTCGGCGGACGAGATTGTCGTCACGGGTTCGCGTCAAGTGATTCAAGATGCGATCGCCCTAAAAAGAGATAATGCACAAATCGTCGACGGCCTATCGGCTGACGAAATCGGCGATATCCCAGCGCTTTCAATTGGTGAGGCGCTTGAGAACATTACGGGCGTTGCCTCGCATCGCGAAAATGGCGGGGCGACGGAAGTCTCTATTCGGGGTCTTGGGCCGTTTTTGTCCTCAACTGTTGTAAATGGGCGTGCTGCCACAAACGGGTCGGGTGATCGTTCTGTTAACTTTTCTCAATTCCCGTCCGAATTAGTCAACAAGCTGGCTGTCTTTAAGACACAGGACGCAACGCAAATTGAAGGGGGCGTTGCCGGGCAGATCCAAATCGAAACGATTAAGCCTTTAGATTTTGGTAAACGACGCGTGCAATTCGACGTTAAGGGGAACGTGAACCCGGACCAACTCAAGCAAGATGACACCGAAGCGGGTGATTTCGGGTACCGTTTGACGGGTAGCTATACCGATCAATTCGAGGTTGGCGGCGGCGATATTGGGTTCTCAGTCGGCGCTCAGTTCAGTGACATTTCTCAGCCAGAGGCTGAAAGCCGGCAAACCGGCGTTACGAGTAACTCTCGTCCGGCATGTGTCATCTCTAACGGGTTGGCCCGATTCACAGATCAGACAAACGGCGGAACCTTCACAGGGTTCTCAAACAACCCAGAAACGACGGACCGAGGGGATGATGATTGTGATGATTTCAACGATCGTCGTAATGCTGAGAATTTGGATACACGCGGCTCTGATACCGAAGGGTTCGATACAGCGATAAACGCGAATGGACTTCGAGTGGATGGCGATGTGCCTTTTGTTTTCGCCCCATCGCAAAGGTCTTTCCGTCAAAATGACACGCGTGATAGACGTGATGCTATTTTCGGGGCGCTTCAGTTCCAGCCTAATGATCGTTGGGACATCAACCTTGATGCGCAGTGGTCGGAAAGAACCCAAACGGAACAGCGCAATGATTTAACTTTCAATGGGGGTCGACGCAACGATACCTCTCTGAATATCGGGCCAGGGGGGAGTACAACAACTTTAGATTCTTTGCAGTTCACCAATACGGGCGCAATTCTTCGCTCAATCACTGATAACTCTATCGAAATTGGTGGGGGGAATTGGCAGCGTGAAGAAACCTACACTGGCTTTGGCGCAAATGTAGAATTCCAAGTCACGGATCGCCTAACAGTCGAAGCTGATTACGGTTACTCAAACACCCGCCGTGAGGAAAATAATCAGGAATATCGTCTTCAGTCAGATATCTCTCCGGTTATAGAATTTGACCGCACCGAAGGTATTGTGCCTGTTTATCGTCTTTTCGATGAAGAGTTTGATGTAAATAATTTTGACAATTATGTTGATCGCCTGCGCGTACGTATCGACAATGACGTGGAGCGCGAAAATACAATCAACGCCTTCCGGTTTGATACAAATTACGATCTTGGAAATGGATTCTTTAAAGGCGTGACCGCTGGTTTCCGTTGGGCAGAGCAAACCTATTTTGATGCAACCGGTGGTACGGGTGTGGATTCAGGCGACCCGTTAAGCACAGCTAATGGCCGTTTCTCTTTTGAAATTGAAAATGATGGCGAATTGACGGTCAATAATCGTGAGGTTCTTGATGACAATAATGATAGTGGCGTTGCAGGAGCTCAACAGCAGCTCTTGGAGCAAGCGCTCGTTGGTATCATTGGCTCAACTCGTGACGCCTGCCGTACGGAGTTTCCAGAGGGGAACTCTTTCCTAAGCAGCGTGCGTGAGGGTGACTTGATTACGAATATTGCTGATGATGGCACCGTGTTAAGTGCAACAAATTCATTTGCGACCTTGGACTCGGGATGTGTGGCGGAAACCTCGGTAAATTCTTTAAATAGTATATTGGACCAGATTAACGCCTATTCATTAAACCCTGATGCGCGTGAGAACTCCTTTGGTCAGGCTTTAAATGCATTCTCTGCCGCTATTCCTGGGGCTCAGGATAATTTGAATACTATTGACGTGACCGAAACGACAACGGCGTTCTATCTTCAGACAAATTATGAGGCTGAGCTTGATGGTGTCTTGCCGATCTCGGGCCATCTGGGGGCTCGCATCGTCCGGACTACCGTCGACTCGGTTGGATTTAGGTCAGCGCTTAACGTTACGACAGACGATGAAGGTGGTGTGGCTTTGGCTTTTGCGCCCGGGCTTGAGCAGGTCTCAACGTCAAACAGCTACACGCGTATTCTACCAAGTGCGACTGCCATTCTGGAGGTTGCGGAGGATAAATTAGTGCGCCTAGGCGCCTTCCGTGCGATGTCCAGAGCCGATCCGGCTGACCTCGGTTTTGGCCGTGATATTGACGTCGGTGACGAAGATGATGCGCCCTTGTCAATTCAAGAGCTCATAAGCGGTATTGGTGGTTCTGGTAACCCAGAGCTCGACCCGCTTATGTCTTGGAATTTCGATGCTGGTTTCGAATGGTATCCGAACGCCGACTCAATCTTTGCGGTTGGGGCATATTTCAAGCAGTTCCAGGGCGGCTTTAACAATGTTATTCAAGAGGAAACTTTTGAGTTTAACGGCGCAGAGGTTTTGGTTCCCGTTAGCGGTATTCAACAAACCTCTGACAATAAGAGTAATCTATTCGGTGTAGAAGTTACTGCGGCACATGCATTTACTTACCTTCCGGGACTGCTGAGTGGTTTAGGTGCAAAATTGAGCTATAACTACGCTACGTCAGACTTTGAATTTGAGGACAGCCGTTATGGCGATATTTTCGTAGAGCAGCCCGACGGCTCGCTCGTGCAGACCAATTCGGGCATTGTCGCACCCGCTAATTTGCCAGGTCTTTCAGAAAATGTCTTCTCCGGTGAAGTCTACTGGGGGCAAGGGCCGGTCGATCTCTCGGTTAGATATAAGTACCGTGATAACTACTTCCAGCCATTTACATCAGATGGAACGCGTATTCGTTACGTCAACGATGTGGGTGTTTGGGAAGCGCGTGCGGCCTATAAGATAAATGATAATTTCCGCCTTACGGCTGAAGCGATTAACATCTTTAGTGAGCCAAGATCCGACTCTGGTTTTGTTTTAGATGATGTCTACCTCGTAAATGACTATGGTCCGCGTATCTTCTTTGGTCTCAGAGGCCGCTTCTAAAGAGCGCTCTCTGCCACTGGAGGGGGCGAGGTGTTTATCTATACCGATTTAAAAAAAAACGGTGTTTAAATTAGAATTGGTATAGACCTGAGCTTTCCCTTTCCTCATAAAGTCCCCGCAGGATTGCGGGGATGAAAGGGCCAATATAATGTCAGACCAAAGACTTTATCATACTGTCGCGAATAAAATACTGGAGATGATTGACTCTGGCGTGTTTCCGCCTGGGTCACGTTTGCCGGGTGAGCGTGAACTCGCGAAACGGTTCGAGGTTAGCCGCGTGTCTATCCGCGAAGCCGAGATTGCCCTGCAGGCGCAAGGCCGAGTCGAGATTAAAGTCGGATCTGGCGTCTATGTGCTCGATCAAACAAATTTGCCGATTTATGGTTTGCCCAAAGTCGGACCTTTTGAACTGACTGAGGCAAGATGTTTATATGAAGGTGAGGCGGCAGCACTCGCGGCTACTATGATTACAGACCAAGATTTAGATCGCCTAGAGCATCTAATTGATGTCATGAATGAAACCGTCGAAGACGAGCTGACGCGTGAAGAGGCAGACGAGGAATTTCACCTCATCATCGCGCGGGCAACAAAAAATCACGCCATTCTTTTTGTTGTGGATAGTCTTTGGAAAATGCGGACAGAGGCGGCTCAGCTACAAAAGGTCTATGCCGAAGCCTGTGCCCGAGAAAACTCAAACAGAGACGATGAGCATCAAGCTATTTTGGACGCCTTGCGTCGCCGCGACTCTGGCGCCGCGCGCGCCGCTATGCGGGCGCATTTTTCAAGTTTGATTAATGTGCTTTTGAAGGACTCTGAAGAGCAAGCCTATAAGGAGCTGCAACGTCAAGTCTCGGAGAGCCGCTCACGATATATGATGTCACAACAGCTTTTGTAACTTTTTGGTGAAATTAGACCAATTGTCGAAATTGGTCTGAATAACTGGTTGACAGGTCTGGTTCACGTCGTGCTTAACATATTAACAAATGCCGCGCGCGAGATGATGATGCGGCAGTTCTGTGAAGACAGGGGATTGATTTTGACTCAAAGACATCAGACTTTTGAACTGGCGCGCTTACGGCGGTCGCTCACCTCCCTGGGGACTGCTGCCGCTCTTCTCATGGGCTCAGCAGTGACGGCCTGTGCGCCGTCTGCGTCCGATACATCTCCTCGCGATTCTTCCTCTACGGAAACATCTGTTGCAAAGTCTGACTCCGCTAAATCTAAGCAAAGCGCAGCGCTTGCGGAGGATGAAGTGCTTGTGTCCACACAGGATGAGTATGCAGAGGCGGCAGCCTCTCTAAATCCTGGTGATACGATTGTCCTTGCGAATGGGACATGGGAAAATTTTGAAATTTTATTTTCAGGAAAGGGAACGGAAGACGAGCCTATTGCCTTACGCGCTGAAACCCCGGGCGAAGTTATTCTAACAGGTCAATCCAATTTGCGTCTGTCGGGAGAGTGGCTTGATATATCTGGACTAGTTTTCACCCGGGGATATACTCCGACACGCGAGGTCATTTCTTTCCGCAAGTCAAAATCTGAACTCGCAAATAATTCTCGTGTCCATAATGTCGTGATTGATGATTTTAATCCGCCGGAGCGCACAGCCGTTGATTTTTGGGTCATGATGTATGGGAAAAACAATCGGTTCGATCACAACTCGCTCATAAATAAGCGTAATAAGGGCGTGACCATGGCGGTGCGAATGAACAGCGAAGCTAGTCAGAAAAATAACCACCGTATCGATCATAATTACTTTGGCCCCCGTCCTATCTTGGGGTCCAATGGCGGAGAAACCTTGCGCATCGGTACGAGTCACCATTCGCGCAAGGACAGCCAGACATTGGTTGAAAATAATTATTTTGATCGTGCAGACGGGGAAGTCGAAATCATTTCGTCTAAATCTGGCAAGAATGTCTTCCGAAATAATACATTTTCTAAATCTCGCGGCACGCTGACTTTACGCCACGGCAATGACAACTTGATTGAACGCAATGTTTTCTTGGGTGAGGGCGTCGACCATACAGGTGGTTTCCGCGTGATTAATGCGCGTCAGACCGTTCGGGATAATTACATGGAAGGCCTAACAGGCTCGCGTTTTGGCGGCGCATTAGTTGTTATGAACGGCGTACCGAATGGTCCAATTAACCGCTATGACCCTGTGATTGATTCCGTCATTACAAATAATTCTCTGATTGACAGCGATAATATTCAGCTGGGCGCGGGTAGTGATTCCGAACGTAGCGCGCCGCCGACGGGCACAACTATGGAGAAAAACCTCGTCGTCCATAGGAAGAACCGCAACAGCATGACCGTCTATGATGATATGTCGGGTATCACCTTCTCGGATAATATCAGTAACGTCGCGCTCGAGCCTTTGGCCGATAAATTTGACGTCCAAGATGTCACGTTGAAGCGCGCTTCAAACGGCCTTCTCTATCCTGTGGGTGATATAGATGCGGGCGCCCCAAAAGATCTAGTTGTAACGCAGCTTGATCAGACTGGCGCGTCCTTTTACCCAAAGGCGGGCGCGCTCACCGCATTTGGCTCCGGCAAAACACATCGCGTAAAGCCGGGTGAGGGAAACCTTGCTAAGATTGTCGCAGAGGCAAAAGATGGCGACACCATTAATCTCTTGCCGGGAACGCATGTTGCCGACCGCGTCGTGTCTTTGGACAAAACTATCAAAGTTGACGGCGGCGGCGCGGCGACATTGCTCTATGAGCGCAGCGCTTTATTCGAAATTCAAGATGGCGGGAATTTACGCATTGAAGGCCTAACCATTTCAGGCGCGGAAACGCCTGATAATGTCGGCAATGTTGTCATCCGCACCAGCCCGTATTCCATGTTAGATAATTACCGGTTGGAGATTGTCGATACGGAATTTGAAGACCTCGACGTTAACCACTCCTATGATGTGATTTCCGCGGCTAAAGGCACCTTCGCCGATTCTATTTTATTAGAGCGCGTAAAAATTTCTGATGTCACGGGCCATGTGCTGCGCCTTGACCGTGAAACCGATGATTATGGAATCTATGCGGCGGAATATCTGACCATTAAGGACTCTGAATTTTCGAATATTGGCGGAACAATTGCCGACGTCTATCGCGGCGGTACGGATGAAAGTACATTTGGCCCGCATGTGCTTGTCACAGATTCTAGCTTCACAAATATCGGCGGCAATAAGCGCAATAAGTCAAAAGGCAGCTTCCGCCTTCACGGCGCGCAAGTGACGCTTCTTGAAGGCAATAGCTTTACCGACGCGCGCCCCATCATCATTGATCACACCGTGGGCGAACCGAAAACGCGTATTATCGATAATGACTTTGGCGGCACGGCTGCGCCTCGCGTGCGTGAATTAAATAGTGGTGAAGAAAACACGGTCGTGATGGAAAATAATAGAGGTGAAAAATGATACGATCACTCCTCCTCACCGCGGCGGCGTTCAGTCTCGCCGCATGCGCCCCTCAATCCGCAACAGATGCGCCTAGTAAAATGACGGATAACGCATCTTCTTCCTCACAAGCGACAGGGTTTGATCAAACTATCGCAGTCGCGGAACGAAAGCTTGATGTGGCAATGCGCGGGCCGCTCACAATCCCGACACCAAAAGACCCGGGCGGGGGATATACGCATGAAACCCACAAGGCCAATGGATTCATGCTTTATGATGTTGGTCAAATGTACAAACTAACCGGTGAAAAGAAATATGCAGAATTCGCAGGACAAGCCCTGCTGGATTACGCAGAGGTTTATCCGAGTTATGGAATACACCCAGCAAAGAAAGAACAATCTCCCGGGAGAATGTTTTGGCAAAATTTGAATGAGAGTATGTTTCTTCTCAATATCTCTCAAACCTATGATGCGATAAAAGATACGCTGTCCGATACACAAAAAGAAAAAATCGAAACAGACCTTCTGCGCAATATGGCGGATTTCCTATCTGTCGGCGCGCCGGAAACCTTCAACAAAGTGCATAACCACGGCACATGGGCCACAGCGGCAGTTGGCCTGACGGGCTATGCGATTGGTGATGATGAATATGTCGAACAGGCCTTACTGGGGTTGGATAAATCCGGCACAGCAGGATTCATTAAGCAAATGGATGTGCTCTTTTCTCCTGATGGATATTATAATGAGGGACCTTATTATCACCGCTTCGCGCTCAAGCCGTTTATTATTTTTGCGCAAGCCGTCGAGAAAAATAATCCAGAACGTAAGATTTTTGAGAAACGTGACGGCATCTTAAAGACGGCAACCTATTCTTTAATCCATCAGAATTATGGCGGATTATTTTTCCCCATTAATGATGCTATTAAAGAAAAGGGCATTCGAACTGACGAACTTCTGAATGCCGTTGCCATTGTTTATGATTTAACGGGCGATACGGGACTTCTCTCCATTGCGCAGGAACAAAATACTTTTGTCCTCACGCCTGAGAGCCGCAAGCTCTCCCGTGATCTCGCGGCTGGTAAAGCGACGCCATTTGAATATAGATCCATGCGCCTTGGCGATGGTCAGGATGGCACCGAAGGCGCGCTTGATATTTTACGCGCCTCCAATGATCCAAAGGGGCTGGCCGCTATTGCCAAAAATACGTCCCAAGGTCTTGGCCATGGACATTTCGATAAAATGGGCTTGCTTGTTTATGATGCCGGTCATGAGATTTTGCGCGATTATGGCGCAGCGCGTTTCTTGAACATTGAAGCCAAATTTGGCGGACATTATCTGCCGGAAAATAATAAATATGCGAAACAAACCGTAGCGCATAATGCTCTTGTTGTGGACGAGACGAGCCATTTCAACGGTGATGTTAAAATCGGAAATCAACATGCCCCTAAGCTTTACGGCTTTGTAAATGAAGACGGCATGAAACTGACCTCTGCGGAAATCTCGACCGCCTATGATGGTGTGCGTCTGGGCCGAACGGTTGCGATGATCGAAGATGATGCGTTCTATGGGCCCATCATTATTGACCTTACGGAAGCCCATTCGGAAAGCGCGCATAGCTATGATTTGCCGTTCCATTATAATGGCCATCTGATTGATACGAATTTTGAGGTTCAAGCCGACCCGCTGAGCCGCGCGCCGCTTGGCGATAAAAATGGTTATCAATATTTGTGGAATGTCGCGGAAGCTGACCCCGTAGATGGGCTCTCGCAAGTCACATGGTTGCTGGATAAGAAATTCTACAGCGTCACCTCTGCCGTGCCTGCGAACACAAAAGTTGTTTTCACGCAAATCGGCGCAAATGATCCGAATTTCAATTTAAAGCCAGAGCCCGGATTTATATTGCGCACGCGCTCTAATGACGGTGTCTCATTTGTGTCCGTGATTGAACCGCATGGGGATTATAACCCGACGGCCGAATATACGATTGGCAGCCATAGCGCGGTGAAATCCGTATCTCACTTCGAAGGCGGTGCAGCAGAATATATTCTGATTGAAACGAAAGAGGGACAGTCGGTTGGTCTGGCGCTGGGTGCAGAAGATAATCCAGACGGAACGCACAGTGTGGATGTGAACGGGAAAACCATTACATGGAAAGGCGCATATAAACTTTTCAACTCTGAAAAACATCTGTCAGCGCAATGAGAATCCCGTATAAACCATCACATTTGAAAAATAAAAAAGAGGGAAGTATTTATGTTCAAGGGTAAGTTACGTTGGTGGGTCGTAGGGCTCGTCGCCCTCGCGACCGTTATTAATTATATTGATAGGCAGGCTATTACTGTTTTGTGGCCAGCTCAGATGGCTGATGACATGTTTCCGGATATGGATGCGGACGGGCATAAGGTAATATTGGGTATTATTTCGTCCGTCTTCATTTTTGCCTATGCCTTTGGTCAAGCCATATTTGGGAAAATATTTGATTGGGTTGGCACGCGGATAGGCTTTGCCCTTTCAATTGGTATTTGGTCTTTAGCGACAGCCTTACATGCCTTTGCCAAAGGCGTTTGGTCTTTAAGCATTTTTAGAGCCTTATTAGGTGTTGCAGAAGCCGGGGCCTGGCCTGGGGCAGCGAAAGCAAATGCGGAGTGGTTTCCAACTAAGGAGCGTGCATTTGCACAAGGAATTTTCAACTCTGGCGCCGCCATCGGTGGGATTATAGCCGTTCCTTTGATCGGGTATTTGTCCATCTTTATGGATTGGAAATTGGTGTTTATTGCGATTGGTGCCCTTGGGTTGCTTTGGCTTATACCTTGGTTTGTTATTGTTAAAGCTCCGCCGAAACATCATGATTGGTTATCTGATGAAGAACGCGGATATATTTTGAGTGGACAAGTCGCCGAAGACCTAGACGGAGATGGCGTCGAGGATGGCGAATATGATCCAAGCACTGCTGAACTATTATCTCGTAGGCAAAGTTGGGGTGTTATTATCGCCTCTGCTGCCATCGACCCTATCTGGTGGTTGTTCATTGTCTGGATTCCAACATACTTGTTTGAGGTCCATGGCTATGATGTCAAAGCCCTCGTAGGGTCCGGTTGGATACCGTTCGTTGGCGCTATGTTTGGCGCTTGGTTTGGCGGTCTTCTGGCGCAAGCTTTATTGAGCCGAGGGTGGAGCGTCGATAAAACGCGGAAGTTTGTTATCACGCTTGGATGTTTAATTATGTTGCCATCCTTATTGGCAATGTCTGTTGCGGCAACGCCAGTTCTCGCTCTAACGCTCATGTTCATTATCTTGTTCGGGTTTCAAACCGCCATCGGCAATGTGCAAACTCTGCCAAGTGATTTTCTCGGTCGTAAGGCCGTAGGTACCTTGGCCGGCTTTGCTGGCATGGCCGCTAAACTTACGGCTTTTGGATTGACGATGCTTGTTCCATTTATGACGCAGGGCGCGAATTATAGTTCCGTCTTTATTCTGGGTGCATTCTTGGCTCTTACGGCCATTGCAGCAGTTTGGTTTCTGTGCGGACATATAGCACCCCTTAAACCTCGCGGAGCGAAGGCCTAAGAGAGAGACAGGGCAAAGACTTCGCGGTATTTGCCCCTCAAATAAAATATGCGCGCGATAAAACCTTGCGCGTGTTTTCTTTTACCTAAAGATGCCGAAACTGGCGTCAGATTATCGGACCAGAAAATGAGAAATTTTGATGCCAAGACCGTTTCCAAAGCCGTGATTGCGGCGCGGCGGGCCTGTAAACCTATCCCCGGATTTCCAGCGGAGCTGCCGCAGAGCTTAGAGCAAGCCTATGCGGTGCAATTACAATCTATTAAAGACTGGGGCTCTAAGCTGATTGGATTTAAAGTTGGCGGCGTCCCACCAAAATTTCAAAAGCAATTTCCTACAATCTGGCAAGCAGGCCCTATGTTTGCCGACCAGCAATATGTTGCCAAAGACGGGGATTCGATTTACGTCACAGTTTTTGAGGACGGTTTCGCAGCCTATGAAGCCGAGCTCGTCTTTGTCCTGAAGGACCTCGATAAATTAGATAAGCCCCTAGAGACTATCGCGGAGACGCATCAGTTCATCCAGGCCGTTCACCTCGGCGCAGAGATTGCAAGCTCGCCAAACATGGACGTGAATAATCTTGGACCAGGCTCTATCATTTCTGACATGGGGAATAATGCAGGCGTGGTGCTCGGACCCGAAGCGCCGCTCTCCATTTTGGAGGATTTTTCCAAGCTCGAAGTCGTGCTGCATATTGATGATGTCGAGATTGGCCGCAAGACCCCGAATCCAGGTGAGAACGGCCCAATGGGCGCGCTGCGCTTCATCCTTAATCACTTTATCAGTCTCAAAGGTCAGCTGGAGCTGCCAGAGAATTGTTTGATTTCCAGTGGCGCGATTACGGGCGTGCATCAATCTCATGCGGGGACGAAAGGGAATATAAAATTTGGTGACCTCGCGGGATATGAGCTGAAAATGGTCCCGCGCCAGCCCTCCGATATAGGTGTTGTTTAAAGCCTTATACTAAAAATTAGCGGAGCGAGGCGCGCTCCGCATGCTGCAAAATGATTTGAATGACCTTATCAGGAATACCGTCTTCATACACATGGCTCGGCGCGGTGAGGCTCATGGCGGCAATGACTTCGCCGCTTAATCCGAAAATCGGCGCGCCTATACAGGTCAGGCCGCGCGAAATTTCTTCATCATCCAGCGCGTAACCTTGGGCGCGCACACGGCCTAGTTCGGCTAAAAGTTCTTCAGAATTTGTAATTGTGGATTCTGTATAGCTATCCAGCTTTTGAGAAAGCACCCGTTCCCGCAAGGCCTCTGTGCCATGCGCCAAATGAATTTTCCCCATCGCCGTACAATGTAGCGGAAAGGATTTTCCAATTTCCGAATGCAGCCGCAGGCCAAAGTCAGACGGTTCAATTTTATCAATATAAATGCCCGTATCTTCATCGCATATGCTGAGGGTCACAACATTACCGAGCGTGTCTTGGAGTGACTTTAAGACGGGGCGACAGGCCTGTCGAATATCCAAATTTGACGTAATTTGCGCGCCCAGCGCCGCCAGAGAAAACCCTCCACGATAAGTCTTTGTCTCGGGCTCATAGCTCAGAACATTCAACGCGGTGAGTTCTTTGATAAGCCGATGGGCGCTAGAGCGCGGCAGGTCTGTGCATTGCAGGATTTCGGTAAATGTCAGCCCGCCCGCTTGTTCTGCGACGACCTGTTCTAGGATAGTAAACGCATTGGCGAGAGATGACATAGGCTATCAACTTTCCTGACGGATAACTGCCCTAAGGATTGACAAGGCTCTGAGTTTTTTGCATTATTCCATATAAGGAATTAAGTTCCAAATACGGAACTGTCAAGAATAATAATGATTTCAGGAAAAGCCTACGGCGAGCGGCCGAAATCCTACACTTGAAATCTGTCAAACGGAGGAATTGACGATGAGCGCACTTATAGAGTCTTTAAAGGCCAAACGGGTTGTCCCCTTGGTCCAATCGGAAGATC
Source organism: uncultured Caulobacterales bacterium (assembly GCA_938001915.1). Lineage (GTDB taxonomy): Bacteria > Pseudomonadota > Alphaproteobacteria > Caulobacterales > Maricaulaceae > Litorimonas. The sequence continues at coordinate 55,626 of CALLBD010000006.1, forward strand.
CGACAACGGCCTTGAAAATTTCAGAAGCCTTGCTCGAAGGCGGCTTAGAAGTTCTCGAAGTCGTATTGCGCACGGATGCGGCTCTCGACTGCCTCGAAGCGATTGCCAAAGAATTCCCCAAAGCGCATGTCGGCGCGGGCACTGTTTTCAATGCCGTGCAGAGCGAGGAAGTTATTCGCCGCGGCGCGACTTTTATCGTCTCACCTGGATTGGATGAGCCTTCCGTCGAAGTTGCGCAATCCAAAAATATTCCAATTCTGCCGGGCGTCGCAACGCCGTCCGAATTGATGAGAGCCTATAATATGGGTTTGCGTACCGTGAAGCTATTCCCGGCCTCTGTCGTAGGCGGCCCGAAAATGATCAAGGCTTTGGCTTCCGTGGCGCGCGATGTGGGCTTTATGCCAACGGGCGGCGTTAATCCGCAAAACTTACCAGAATATCTCGCGGTGCCAGCCGTCCTTGCCTGCGGCGGGTCTTGGCTCACACCAAAGGCCGAAATCGAAGCGGGTGACTTTGCGGCTATCACCAAATTAGCAAAAGACGCGATTGCCATCGCGAATTCCTAAATCCCAGAATCCTTGCGAAAGAAAGTTTCAACATGACTGATTTTCTAACCTTTGGCGAAATCATGCTGCGTCTTCGGACGAATGGCTATGAGCGCTTTTTCCAATCTCCGTCTTTCGAAGCCACATTTGGCGGCGGCGAAGCTAACGTTGCAGTCTCCCTATGTAACTATGGTCTAGACGCTGGCTTCATCTCGGCGCTGCCAGATAATGACATTGGTCAAAATGCAATTAACTGCTTGCGCGCGCTCGGCGTCAATACAGATAACGTAAAGCGTCAAGGCGACCGCGTTGGTATTTATTACCTCGAAACAGGTGCCAATCAGCGTCCGTCAAAAGTCATTTATGATCGCGCGGCTTCGTCAATCTGCGAAGCCAAGGTCGGTGATTTTGACTGGCCAACCATATTCAAAGGCGCAAAATGGCTCCACATCACAGGTATCACACCTGCGCTTTCCCAAGGGTCTGCTGACCTCAGCATGGAATGTGTTAAGGCCGCGCAAAAGGCGGGAGTCACCGTCTCTTGCGATTTTAACTTCCGTGGCAAGCTGTGGAAATATGGCAAGACAGCGGCAGAAGTTATGCAAGACCTCGTGAAATATGTCGACGTCGGTATTGCTAATGAGTAAGATTGCCAGAAGTCTCTCGGCATTTCCGTCGACGTCGATGTCGAAAGCGGATCAGGTCATTTGGACCTCAGCAAATATGAAGAACTCTCTCAGAAAGTCCTCGATATTTATCCGGGCATGTCGACAATTGCTATTACACTTCGCGCGGCTGTGAACGCCAATATCAATGGATGGTCGGCTTGTATGCGGGACCGTGAAAATGGGTTCCTGTCGTCTAAGAAATATGAGCTCACAGACATCGTTGACCGCGTCGGCGGCGGCGACAGCTTCGCCTCTGCCTTTATCGCTGGGTTGAACCTTTATGAAGATCGTCAGCAAAGCCTCGAATTTGCTGTTGCAGGCTCTGCGCTCAAGCATTCCATCTTGGGTGACTTCAACCGCGTGAACCGCAAAGAAGTCGAAGCCCTCATGGGCGGCGACGGCTCTGGCCGCGTTCAGCGCTAAGACGTTTTGATTTAAGTTTTGAAAGGGACGGGCCTCGCGACTGTCCCTTTTTTTATGCCCAATATCTTTGCAAGATTATCTTTGAAACAGGCGGCCATCCATAATTAATAGGCCCAACCCAATCAGGCCCATTCCAAAGGCTTGTATAAAGGTGAAACTTTCGCCCAAAATTGTGACGCCTAAAAATATAGCTGAGATGGGAATAAGAAATGTCACAAGCGCCGCATTGGTCGCGCCCGCAGAGGCGATAAGGCGGAAATAAACGACATAGGCGATGACCGTGCTAAAGAACGCGAGTCCTATAGTTGCGCCTATGGCGTCCAGCGGGAGTGCTATCGGGAGCTGCGGCTTATCTATAATCAGCATGAGCGGGATGAGGATAAATGTCGCCATGGTAACTTGCCCTGTTGCCACGATGAGCGGCGAGATACCCCAGGCTTTGAACCGCCGAGAGAACACGGCCGCAAAGGCATAAGAGAGTGCCGCCCCCATAACCGCCAATTGCCCCAGCATGGAGCCTGACAGGCCTTCAAAGGCTTCGGGGCCGATAAGGACTATTGTGCCTAATAACCCGAACAGCACGCCCAAGAGTTTCGGTTTCGTGATGCGTTCATCCATGAGGAGCGCGCCCGCGACCAAGACCGTAAAGAAAGGTGCCGTCGCATTGAAAATAGACGCCAGCCCAGAGTTAATTTGCGTTTGCCCCCAGGTAATTAAAGTGAAGGGAAGGGCATTATTTATCAGCCCCAAAATAAATAGTGCGCGCCAATGTTGAGCCGTTTTCGGGCGCGGAATTTTAAGCGCAAAAACAATCCCCCATAGCGCCACTGCGGCGAGGGCAACACGGCACGTGACAATGGTAAGCGGCCGAAGATGTTTGACCAAGATTTCAATAAAGAAAAACGACCCACCCCAAAGGATGGAAAGCCCGACCAACATAAGCATGTCGGAGAGTTTCATGTGCTGATGAATATTTGGGGTCATGAGACGCTATAGGCTGAAAGGGTGGGCTGTGTCGTGGGGGAAAAGGGCATTACATTTTATCTTACACCGTCATCACAAGAGCGGGGTCTTGTCTTTCCTTTCTACGTCACCCTCGGGCACCGGCCCGAGGGTCCATTATGCTATTCAAAGATGGATCCTCGGTTCAAGACCGAGGATGACGGATAGGAGATTGACGGTGGTATGAGTGAAGTGAGGCGCCATCCTCATTTCAACCCGCCCATATCCCCCATGAAACCGCCATTTCAAAAAACATACTCCTCACTTTCAAAAATCGTGTCATATTTAAATAGTTCCGCTGGACATGGACAGGTTAGCGCTTTCTGACTGGTCTGGGGGACGATGGGCCTGAGCGTCTGGGATTTAGTCCCCAGAGTGTGCCGGGGCTTTTACATCGAGAGGCGACCGTTTTGTCTTAACCGGGGCCGTCAGAACCGTCAAAAGATGGGGCCAGTTGGATGTGGTAGGAAACGCAGCTGATTGGCACGGGAGAAACTCCTTACCAGAGTTTAGCCTGTTGTGGCGTGCATGACCGGAAGGCATGACTGCGGGACCCCCGCCCGGTGTATCTACAACCATCGCTGCGCGGCGTCTGCTTCGTAAACACACTAATATATATTTGGCAGCCATCGAGGTTGCCGCCGCGCGGGCAGTCCTAAATGCCTAAGAGTTTCGAAGACTGGCGGCCCGAGTTGAAAACAGGTTTTCAACGGAGGTTGTGAGCGATGACGCTTGGGTAAATGAATTTCAAGCAGTGGGAATAATTATATAAGTACTATTGATTGCTCTGAGCTTTCAATCATTTAGAAGTGTTTTGAATATGAGGTTGGTAGGAAAAAAGTGAATCCTGACGAAAACAAAAACTTAGAGACTGAAATTCGAGATCAGCAAGAAATAGCTTTACGCGCTCTTGGTTTATATGTCGTGTGGTGCATTGCACATAATTACGATGAACGAAAAAGATATGTCACCTGGATTGATAACAATAAATTCGAGGGTCTATTCTCAAAAGATGAAGTTGCATTTATGGCTGCCGATCCTGCCCCAATGCAACAGATTATAAACATTAGCTGGCATTGCGAACGTTTAATAATTTTACTTTGGTGTCTGGGTTTAATCGACGGCCTGCCTGCAGCAGACACTCAATGTGAAACGAGTATATTTTTAGAATTAATTCCGCCTTTGAATGAAAACTTCATTGTTGATTTTTTATCAAAGGTTGAGCTTCGATCTGAAGAAGATTTATGGGCATTAGAGGAAACTATCACACAGCAGCACTGGAAACTTCGGAACGCGAAAATTAAGAATCAAACCATCGATGAACCTATCGACATTGAAATAGTGCAAGAGCGACATCATGCAATCAACTGGGTACTAAGGTATTGTAGGCTTGGTTGGGATGACATGGTTTGTGACACATAGTGATTGGCCCAACTCTCCGAATAAAGACCATCAATGAATCGCAAACCTCTAACCCGCCAAACGTTCCTTCAACATCTCCAGTAACGCGGTATTCGTCACCAAAGGATCGCCGTCATAGGCTGAGCCCCGTGTCTGAAAAGCCGCGTGCCGCGTGTGAGGAATTCATTAGACATGGGTGGAATAAGGCCTAGTTTAGGTTGCACACATAGAGTTACGCTCAAACGCAATGGGGATGTTCAGTCGTGATGCGATATTTACATTATTTTATAATCGGCTTTACGTTTATGCTGAGCGCTTGCGGCGGCGGGGGCGGCGGCGGAAGCACGGTAACATCGAACCCGCCACCTAACGTTCCCCCACCTGTGCAAACGGGAACAATTGATGTCAGTCAATCCACCGTGAATTTTTCAGTGTCGTTGTTTGATGAGATCCCTTCACCTCAGGCCCTACGCGTGGATTTTGATGCCCCCCAAGTTACGGCAGGGACACTGCCCGGTGAAAGATTGCCGTCCTGGCTGGATGTTGTTCTCACGCAAACAGGCGATACGGTTGGCCAATTAACTTTCGAGATTTTAGATACAAGTCTTGATCCTGGGACATATGACACTACCATCCGCTTGGTCTCGTCCAACGAGGCTGGGACGAATATCCTAGATACCGTCGATATTCCCGTGACCTATACGGTGAATCCTATCACGCTGCTGGAAACAAATGTATCACAACTCACCGTCGAGCTGGCGCCCATCCAACAACCTGTGATTAGCACAATTACGCTGCTCGGGGAGGGCGTTATGTGGGATACGCTGAATTTTGATCCGAATATCCTAACTGTCTCTCCCACATCAGGCACGATTCCAGCGGGTGGTCAGGAGGTGGAGATTACCATCACGCCTGACCCGCGCGCATTCGTCACTACAACGGGATTTGGCATTACCTTCTTTGAGCAGGGCAGAGAACGTAATGAAGCCTTCTTAGATATTGATGTAATACTCGTTGATGGTCTTCTGACAGACCCGCTTGAAGTGTCTCTGACGGCGACAGAAGGCAGTGTCGATACCCAAAGCCAAACCGTGACCCTAGATCGTTTTGAACGCGGAGCGGCTGAACCTCTGAATTGGTTGGCCAGCTCTGATCAATCATGGCTAACTATCTCTCCGACCAGTGGGAGCATCCCAGCAAATGCGAGTGATAATAATTTGCCCGCCATCGCGGTGAGTGCCGATCCTACGGGTTTGCCGCCGGGCATTTTGACAGGGGTGGTTACCTTTACCAATGATTTAACAAACCAAATTTTCGAGCTGCCCGTCAATTTGGTTGTTAGTCAACGCAATATGAAATCAAGCCGAAGAGGTGTGGCATTCTCTTCTCTCTCAAGCCTTCAACAATCTATTAGTCTCACAGATAATATTGGTGATGATGTGCCGTGGGAGGCGACGAGTGACGCTGATTGGCTTATCGTAACGCCGAGCGGCGCGGCAGGGGACGCCTTGCTGCTGACGGCTGACCCCATCAGCCTTGCAAATAATAGCCTATTTGAAGCGCGTGTCACGGTAACCTCACCGCTCACTGATATTGCTAATGAGGTCGTTATCAATGTTGGATTATGGAACAGTGATGAGGCCCCAGAAAATATTACGATCAACCAAGCTGAGGGCGTATTCGGCTTTGAGGATGTTGTTATTGCCGACCCCATTCGACCCTATGTTTATACATTGGGTTTTGGAGATTTTTCTCAAAGTTCGGATGTGGATTCAACGTTGACAGCGTTCAATGTCTATACGGGCGAAGTTGTCGGTGGCCCCGTGACAACACGCATTAGGGGCGCCTCTGAAATCGTAATTTCAGATGATGGATCCTCTTTGTTTGTTATCCCCACCTCGAACAATGGATCTGACAGACAGTTTGAACGCTTTGATTTAGCTGATTTAACCTCGTTAGCGCTATTTGATATTCCCGCGAACCTCCCATCAGGTGGATCTGAATTTATTCGGGTAAACGCTATTCCCTATATTATAACCGCGACGGGGGGTGTGATTGACCCAGAAACGGGTGAGATTTTGTCTAATTTGAGTCAAATTGATGGGTCTAACTTGGTGGCCAGTCAAAGCAATGTCGCCTGCCTTCGGAACTTCGCGATACCATCGTCCCGTGTTGATTGTTTTGACTTTCTTGGAACGGGAATCGCTGGAATGGAGATTGCCGCGAGCCGTAGGAATATTGTACCCATATCTGGAGATACGCCCATTCAAGGCATTTCACCCGATGGTTCTGTGATTTATATCAATCAGCAAGCTATGATTTCAGCTCTCGCAACAGATGATAGTCAAACTGAATTACTTTCGCTTGGGATGGATATTGAAAACACATTCGTCGGTGCATCAGGCTTGATAGGGGGCATTGGGCTAGATGAGGACTTCATTAGCGGAATTGTGAGTGTCTTTGATGCTGATGGAACATTTATTGGCCAGACCACCATTATTGACGGCTTGTTCTCGACGGCGATCTTTTCTGGCGATGAAAACCGCCTTATCGTAATCACCGAGTCTTTTGACGGTGAGGGGAGTGGCCAAACATTGGAATTTATTGACGCACCCGAATAGAGCGAGATCTGTCTCGATTAACCTTGTAGACGTTCCTTGAGCATCGGCAGCAGCGCGGCATTCGTGACCAAAGGGTCGCCATCATATGTCGGGTCGCCGCCGGAGAGGCTTTCGACCGCGCAGCCGGCTTCTTGGCAAATCAGGATACCCGCAGCGACATCCCACGGCGCAAGCTCGCGTTCCCAGAACCCATCATAGCGGCCCGCAGCGGTCCAGACGAGATCAAGGCTTGCCGCGCCCATACGGCGCACGCCCGCAGAAGATCCCATAACCTTATGCAATTCTTTGAGGAAGCGCGCATGACCCGGACGGCCCAGAAAAGGAATACCCGTTGCGAAAAGGCTGTCTTGGAAAATATCGCGGCGCGCAGGACGCAGGCGGCGATCCGCTCCGCCGCGTGTGCCGTCATTGACAAAAGCGCCTTTGCCCTTCTCGGCCATGAACATTTCATCCGTAATCGGATTATAGACCATGCCCGCTACAATCTCGCGCGGATTGCCATCAATCTCGCGCTCAAGCGCAATGGAGATGGCGAAATGCGGAATGCCGTGAAGGAAATTGGTTGTCCCGTCGAGCGGGTCGACAATAAAGCGATGGGTCTTGTCAGAGCCTTCAATCTCGCCGCCTTCTTCGAGGAGGAAGCCATAACCCGGCCGCGCTTCGGAGAGCATTTCGACAATGGTCTCCTCGGCCATTTTATCAGCGCGGGAGACGAAATCGGCTGGGCCTTTACGGGCGACTTGTAAATGTTCGACTTCGTTGAAATCGCGCAGCAAGCGACGGGACGCCTTGCGCGCCGCCGTTTGCATCACCGTCATTATAGCTGACATTCCGCTCATGATTTTTTCCGTCCAAATATAAGGGTCATTAGTAAACCCCATACACAAGCTTGTACGATATAATTCCGTAAAGACATGACGTCGGAGAAGAAATAATCGAAAGCAAAAATGAAGAACCCGTAGAGAACACTAAGGCTCAAAAAATATTTAAAAAACCGACCCAATTAATCTGCGCGCTTCACGTAAGAACCATCCGCCGTATTGATAATCAGGCGCTCGCCGACACCGACAAAAGGGGGCACAGTTGTTCGTGCGCCATTGGATAATGTCGCGGGTTTATAAGAGTTGGCCGCTGTTTGGCCTTTGACCACAGGTTCCGTGTCTTGGACTTCCAACACGACTTGTTCGGGCAGGGAAACTGTGATGGCGCGCTCTTCATAGAACTCGACTTCGACTTCCATACCGTCAGTGAGATATTGCGCTTGGTCGCCAACGAATTCGGATTGCAGCATAATCTGCTCATAATTCTCGGCGTTCATAAAGACGAGCATATCGCCTTCTGGATAAAGATAGGTATGCGTCTTTTGGTCAAGGCGCACGCGCTCTACGGTTTCAGCGGCGCGGAAACGCTCATTGAGTTTACGCCCATCGAGAAGGTTCTTGAGCTCGACCTGATTAAAGGCGCCGCCCTTGCCGGGCTTTACCGCATTACATTTCACCGCAACCCAGAGCGTGTCTTGGTGCTTGATGATATTGCCGGGTTTAATTTCATTGCCGTTCATCTTCATGGTGGCGGTTCCTTAAATTGGGACGTCAATATAATAAGACGAGCGGCCCATAACAGCGCGAAGCCACGTGAGCAAGCCGCAGCGCGCAGCCGCGGTAGCCAAGGCGATGTTTAAATGGCTGAGTTCAGCTTTATTCTGCGGAGGCTAACTTTGTATTTATGGACCGAATATTGTCATCATATTTCCGCTCAATCAGCAAGGCTCTTGGGTCGAAGACAATATAGCCTGGCTTTTCGTCCATCTCGAAACTCACGTCCGTCTTAGCATCAGTAAGGCGAAGACGTTTGATTAAAATAGGAGTCTCTTCCCAGCTATTGCTTGGGTCTTCTTTGTAAAACCCGACTTCAACAAACTCGTCCAAATTTTCGGCATCCGTTTCTTCGCCTGTGTCTGGGTCGGCATATTTTTTCGCCAAATTAAGGGTCGCTGTGACCGTATATTTCCCTGAACTTTGAGAAGTTAGTTTGATGTCATCGCCAAAGCTTGATTCCCAAAGCGTAATTTCATCCCAGCTATCTGTAATGAATTGCTGCAGCTCTTCGGGGGCGGCGTCTCTAAGGGCGTCAATCAATTCAACTGTCGTCGGAAAGGGGGCGCCTTTGGAGCCATAGTCTTCAATAAAACCTTTGAGCGCTAAATTCATCTCTCCCGGTTCCATGAGGTGACGCAGCCCCCAGAACACCATGCTGGCTTTGCTGTAGAATATATATTGCTGTTCTTCAGAAAGCGCCAAAGGCGGCTCCGGGTTCTTATCCGAAGCCCGGCCGGATAAATAGTCTCGGCCACGGATTTCGCGCATACGCCGCGTCATGGGGTAGCCTTTTATTTTTTCATAGGCTGTCATTGTCGCATTCTCAGTTAAGCCTTCTGACAGCACGTTAAAGCCTTTCGTGTCTGCAGGGACGATTTGGTGCGCAAACCATTGATGGCCAAGTTCATGGGCGGTCACATAGGTCATGAAGTCGACTTTATCTTCGCCTTCTTCAATATCCCTGATGAACCCGAGATTTTCTGAAAAGGGAATTGTCCCCGCGAAAGCTTGGGCAAAGCCGACATAGGGCACTTCCATAATTCTGGCTTGCGCATATTGGTAAGGCCCAAAAGTCTCAGTAAAGACATCCATAGAGGTTTGCATGGCCGTCATCATACTATCAATATTGAAAGGATGATCATCATGATAGTATATGGTCAGCTTTACATCGTCCCCGTTCGGATTTTCCCATATATCTGTCTTGGTTTCAAAAGGTGCAGAGACAAAGGAAAAGAAATTAAGGATAGGATTAATCGCTTCATATTCGCGGCAAAACCGTCCATCTTCTGGCATTGTCTCGCGAATGAACTTCCCTGGGGCAATGGGTATTTGCCCTGCATCCGTACAGAAGTTAGCCTTAAAATCGACAAAGTCAGAACTGGCTGAAATAAAATGCCTGTTCCGCGCGTCCTTATCCGTTCTGTCGGGGCGTTTTTCACGTAATCCGAGATTATATTTGCGACGTTTGTCTGGGTTTCGCATTTCTACATATTGAATGCCCAATTGCGGCAGTCTTGAATGGTTCAAGAAATTTGCTTTTTTATTTATTGGACTACCGTCCCCAAATTTGGGTGGATGGTAATATACGTCAAAGTCTAATGTTGTTGTCCCGCCAGGCGGTAATGCTGGCTCAAAACGATAAAGCCGCATGGAGAGCTCTAGCTCCTTAGCTTTCTTCAGAAGCTCTGTGTCCTCGATGCGTTTAGCCCCTGCTAACGCCATTAGGTGAATGTCCTCATCATGCGAAATGGGCATGTCTATCCAGAGGTCGGTGAGAGGTTTGCCGAGGGTGTTTTCAATGACATATTGTCCCTTAAACCTTGCATCTTGCCGCGAGGGATAAATATTCACGTCAACATTTACAGAGCGTATTTTGGGTAAGGGCGTTTTTGAAAGCGCTTTGAACGTCTTTTCAATTTCCACCAAACGCTTCTCGGCCTTCTTGTCAGTGTAAAATGTATTTTCGATGTTTGTGACCCGGAAAATATTGGCACCCATACCGAGGAAGGCGATGACTGAAACTGTGGCAAGGAGCGCTGAAGGCCAGCGGATTTGTTTGCTAATTCCGCTAAGGCGTTTCGGTAATTTCACTTCAGTTCCGCGGCGCCAGAGCCAAAAGCTTAGCGTTGCCATGATGCCAGCAAACCCCAACCAATAGATAAGGAAACGCCACATGGAAATAATCCCGCCAGTGCGGTAGCCATTCATTTCAGAGAAACTTCCGGGTGAAACGTTACCAAAGCTCATGAGGGAATGGTAAAAAGGGAGCTTAGGCATGCCAAAAAGAACAGCCCATAATGCACCCCCGCCGACAATCATGCCGACAATTCGGTTTGGCATGAAGTTCTGAATAAACATGATGAGTATCGCCCAAAATGTGAGCGTCATCCCCATCTCTAAATAAAATCGTCCGCTCATAGCTATCGGTTTAACTTGCCCAACACCAAATATGGCTTGGGTGCCTAGGGCCAAGATAAGCATCAACCCTAGCACGGTGTAGATTGTTGCGATTACGGCGAGCCATTTCCCTGCTAGCAAAATCCAATTTGATACGGGCGTGCTATCGACCAATTCCGTTATTTTTGATGTTTGTTCGCGCCAGATTATATCGCCGCCAAAGAATATCATCATAAACAGCAGAAAGAGGTTAAAGCTTCCCTGTGTCAAAAACATGATTTGCCCACTCGTGAGCAGGAGAGGTTGAGGGTTTAATTGCCCGCGAATAAGGAAAATTAGGGTGAAAAATGACAGCGCCAGAAGTAATAGAATCGCAAATGGAATGCTTCGAACCGTCGTGAAATATTCATGCTTAAACCGAACCCAAAGGCGGGACCCGATGGCCCCATTTGGTAAGGCTGGTGTGACATGTGGAATTTTGGGAAGGCTATCCCCCAAGACAAGCGGCGTTGAGGTCGGCGTCTTTGTTTTCCTGTTAACAATGCCGCGCGTGAATTTTCTCTTCGCATAGAAAAGTCCGAGGCAAGATACACCTACCCATAAAAGACGATTCCACAAAACATCCCCGCTCAGAGGGATAAGGCGTGTGTTTTGTTCAACGGGAGGCCAAAACCGTGTTTCATTGTCTAGCGCTTGTCCGCCGGTAGGGTCGAGCATAGCGGCGAGCGATCGATATTCATCAATGCCTCCGAGGGCGGCAACAATGGTAATTATGACGAAAAAGCCAACGGCACTTATATAAACAAGCGTTCTATTGCGGGTCATACCCGCAATCAAAATATAGAGCGTGGAGATAATAAAACTGTTCAATAGTCCGTATAAAATGAGGGGATATAGGAAATATATTGGATTAATTGGGCCAAGCGATTCTTTGTCCACCCAGGGCATAAATTGACCGACAAAAGCGCCCAATAGCAGGCCCAAAACACAGAGGAAAACGGTTAGAATAATACCCAATAGACGAGACCAAATCATATCCGAAGTCTCGACTTTTGTGGCATGTATTATTTCTAAGGACTTGTGGATATCGTCTCGCATTGCGCCAGTGACGGTAAAAACGGTTCCAAAAAAGATAATACCTAACGACACCCCGCCGATAATGCTTGCAACCGTTAAAGAGCCATTGGCCTTAATTCGTTCACCCACTTCTCCCGCGGTAAAACTGTCCGTCGACATTGATAAGAGGCCCAAGAGGAACATGGCGGCGAATGATATCCAAAAGCCGACTTGACGCGTTTGGTAGGAGAGTTCAAATTTTGTGAGAGACTTTAACATTTACGCCTCGACCATTTCGGCGATGCTCGGCGTGACGTGAATTAATCCGTTCAAATGCGCAAAGTAAGCATCCTCCAATTTCACATCATCCCTTTCAAACCCCGTTCCAGGATTTGAGTCCGATAGAACGGATACGATGACGCCGCCCATAAGATATCGGCTGGAGAGGAAGGGGAGGTCAGCTTTGATTGTCTCTATCTCGCTCTTGTCAATTTTCTTTCGCCAGACCTTTCCGTTCACGCTTTCGATTAAGTTCTCAGGTGCGTCACGGGCGATAACTTTTCCATTGCCCATGATGGCCATATCTGGGCACATATCTCTGACGTCTTCGATGATATGGGTCGAGAGGATAATGATTTTTTCCTCTCCAGCTTCTTGCAATAAGTCCAAGAAGCGTTGGCGCTGGAACGGGTCGAGGCCAGCCGTAGGTTCATCCACAATCAGAACTTGAGGATTACCCAGCATAGCTTGGGCCACACCGAATCTTTGGCGCATACCGCCGGAATAGGTTGCTACATTGGCGGAAGAATGGGTGAGAAGGTCAACGCCCTCCAACAAGGCGCGAATTTGCGTCTCTCGCTCAGACTTATTGTTCATGCCTTTCAAGATCGCGATATGGTTGAGCAAGGCTTTGGCGCTCATTTTTGGATACACACCAAAATCCTGCGGGAGATACCCTAAAACGCTACGCATTTCATTGGGATGATTGACAATATCCTTCCCGTTTAAGGTCACCGTACCGCTGTCAGGCTTTTGCAAAGTTGCCAAGGTCCGCATCAATGTGGATTTCCCTGCGCCGTTCGGACCGAGTAAGCCGAAAAGCCCAGGTTCTAGGTCAAGGGAGACATTTTTGAGGGCGTGCACATCTCCAAAACGCTTTGAGATATTTTTAATGGACAGCATGACATTCCCCCGAACACGAAATCTTATTTTTGGAGAGCTGTAACAGATATTTATCGAAAAACAACAATTAATATCGATTAACGATAAAAATTCAAATGTGTCTTAGCCAAGCCATATCACGAAATTATAATCTCACGCTGCTTTCCAGCGCCCCCGCAACAGGCTAAGTGGACCTTATGGAAACAGATACCCCAACCGCGACACCGCCGCTCTCCTATAGCTTCGCCCGTTTACACGGCGTTGTTGTTGCAGAAGGGAAGGGCGGGGTGCCCGTCTTGGCACATCGTCCCGGCGCGGCGCGCGAAGCCCTGCTCGAAGCGCGGCGTGTCTTTGGACGTCCTATTCGCCCGTCATCTTTGAGTGCGGACGCTTTCACGAGCCTGATAGCAAAAACCTATGCGCAATCCGATTTATCGCGCTCTGCCGATGCCGCGATTGGCGACCCTGAAGATTTATCTCAGCTTGCCTCGGGTCTGCCGAAAACCTCAGACCTTTTGGACGACGCCGATGACGCGCCCGTCATTCGCCTGATTAACGGTATTCTACAAGAAGCCATTCGGTCACGTGCCTCAGATATTCATGTCGAGCCGTATGAAGAACGCCTCTCTGTGCGGTTCCGCATTGACGGATCCCTGACGGAGAAGCTCTCCTTGCCCGCGCGGCTCGCCCCTGTTTTGGTGAGCCGCGTGAAAGTCATGGCGCGGTTAGATATTGCCAATAAACGTATTCCGCAGGACGGACGTTTTTCGTTTAATCTTGGAGAGCGCCAGATTGATGTGCGGGTGTCCACTTTGCCGGCGCGTCATGGGGAGCGGCTTGTCATGCGGATTTTGGAGAAAGATAGCCAAGGCATTGCGCTATCTGAGCTCGGTATGGACACGGATATGCTCACGGATTTCCAAAGCATGCTGGCGCGGCCCAATGGGATTATATTGGTCACGGGTCCCACGGGGTCGGGTAAGACGACGACGCTTTATGGCGCTCTATCCCAATTAAATGACGGGACGCGGAATGTGCTGACGGTCGAAGATCCGGTGGAGTATGCGCTAGACGGAATTGGCCAGACGCAAGTAAATGATAAAGTCGGGATGAGCTTCGCTGCGGGTCTGCGTGCTATCCTTCGTCAAGATCCTGATGTCGTGATGGTGGGCGAAATCCGCGACCCGGAAACGGCAGAGATTGCCGTGCAAGCTGCCTTGACGGGGCATTTGGTTCTCTCGACGGTGCATACAAATTCAGCTATCGCTGCAATTGCGCGATTGCGCGATATGGGCGTGGAGCCTTTTTTATTGTCTTCCACCGTAACCGCGCTTGTTGCGCAGCGTTTGGTGCGCCGGCTCTGTGGGAATTGCAAACAGCCCTATAAGCCAACAGACTCGGAATGCGCAGAGCTGGGTGTGAAAGCCGGCGCGACCTTCCACAAAGCGGTGGGCTGTATGCAATGCCAAAACATCGGCTATCAAGGCCGCCTCGGGCTTTATGAAATGGTCATCAATGATGACGTCTTGCGACAGATGATACATGACGGGGCGTCGGAGACCGATATGGGGGCCTATGCTTTTCAGTCTCGGAAAACGCTGCTGCAAAGCGGCGCAGAGGCTGTGCTGTCAGGCGATACGAGCTCCGAAGAAGTCTTGCGCGTATGTTCCGCTCAGACTGCGGAAAATATTTAAGGCATGGACGCTTTTGACTACAGCGCTTTGGATGCAGGCGGGGTCAAACGCTCTGGCACGCTTATGGCGGGCAGTGCGCGTGAAGCCCGTGACTTGTTGCGCGCAAGGTCACTGACACCGCTTGATTTAAATCGCTCTCGCAAAAAAGCGATTAAAGCGGGCGAGATTGCGCAGACAAATAATTTTGGCAAAGGCAAAATAAAACATGCCGAATTAACGCGGGCGACACGGCAGCTCGCCATATTGATTGATGCGGCGACGCCCGTCGAAGACGCGCTGCGGGTTACGGCGCTGCAATTTGAGAAATCTCAAATGAAGGGCGTGCTTCTTTCCATTCGCGCGCAAGTCGTGGAGGGCGCAACCCTTTCCCAAGCCATGCGCAGTCAGCCACAAGCCTTTTCAGACCTCTATGTCGCTATGGTGGCCTCGGGCGAGACATCGGGGCAATTACCTGCTGTGCTATTGCGCCTCGCGGATGACCTCGAAGCCGCCCAAGCCATTAGGCGTAAAATTGCGGGCGCAACCGCTTACCCAATCGTGCTGAGCGCCGTGGCGTTGATTGTAATTGTTGTGTTGATGATTTTCGTCGTTCCTAAAGTTGTCGAGCAATTTGACTCTTTTGGGCAAGATCTTCCGCCGCTCACTCGCACAACGATTTGGCTTTCAGAGTTTTTACAAAGCTATGGGCTTGTGCTTTTCGGCATAATTCTGGCGCTCTTTTTCGGGTTCCGCTTTGCATTGAAGACCCAATCTATTCGCCGCCGCTGGGATGGCTTTAAGTTACGCTTGCCGGTGATTGGGCGTCTTACGCGCGACGTGAATGCCGCGCGCTTTTCGCGGACAATGGCAGGGCTCATTAGCGCGGGAACGCCGGCGCTCGCCGCTATGACAACGGCGCAACATACGCTGCGTAATTCTGTGATGCGCGAGTCTATCAGCGGCGCGGTTGAACGTGTACGCTCAGGTGCGCCCATGTCGGCGGCCTTAAAAGAGACGGCCGTTTTCCCCCCGCTTGTCACGCAAATGGTTATGGGTGGAGAGGCCTCTGGCGATATGGGGAAAATGTTCACGAAATCTGCCGATTATTTGGAAGATGAGTTTAATGCGCAGACAACTGTATTCTTGACCCTGCTCGAGCCCGCAATCATCATTCTGCTAGCGGGTATTGTACTGCTGGTCGTGGCGGCTATCTTCCTGCCTATTCTTCAACTTAACACATTGGCTTATTAGATATGACAAATAGACATAATGAAGACGGCTTTACGCTTGTCGAAGTTCTTGTGACGCTGGTTATTATTGGCTTGCTGACGACCTTTGTTGTACTCAATGTTTTACCGGCGCAAGGCAAAGCCCAAGTGCAAAAAGTCAGAGGGGATATCACGGCCTTCGAAACAGCACTGGAATTATATCGTTTAGATAATTTTTCTTACCCGACGGAACAGGAGGGCCTAGAGGCCTTGGTCGCGAGCGGCGTAATTAAAAAAATGTCGCTCGATCCTTGGGGAAATCCTTATGAGTATCGCAATCCCGGTGAACGCTCTGCGGTAGATATATTCTCCCTTGGCGCGGACGGCGAACCTGGCGGTGAAGATCAAAATGCGGATATTGGAAATTGGCAGTAATTTCCAAGAGGTCAGAAAAGCGGCACATCAAAGAAGCAGGCTTCACCCTCGTTGAAGTCTTATGCGTCCTTGCCTTGCTTGGCCTGACGGCTGGGCTTGTTGTTTTAAACCTACCAAAGCCAGCCCCGCCCATAGAAGCTGAAATGCAAAAACTGACGGGTTTGCTAAATCTTGCCGTCCGCCAGAGTGTAATTGATGGCAAAAGCCGAGGCGTGGATGTCACGCAGACCCAGTTAGAAATTTACGGATATGACGGAGAGTGGACGCTTGAGCATCAACAAGAATTTGTCGATGTAAATGAGCTAGAATTGACTGTCGACGGTCAAGAAGTGAATTTGAAATCCCGTGATAGACGAAAAGAAAAAGAGGCATTGCCGCCGCTTATTTATTTTGATGCCGTCGGGAATGTCACGCCCTTTCTCTTATCGCTCGAAGGTGAACAGCAAAGCTATAGTCTCGCGCCGGATGAACGGGGCCGTGTAGTATTGGAGACGGAGAAGTGAAACAGGCGGGCTTCACATTAGTTGAGGTGCTGGCCGCGCTGTTGATTTTTTCTGTGGCGATTATCGGCTTGTCGGGCGCGGCTACGCAATCGGTAGCGCATACCCAGCGCCTAACGCATAAAACCTATGCCAGTGTTGTTGCAGATAATCAGCTTATTCACGCGCGCATGCGCCGGCCTGTGGTGGGCACGCGTTCTGGCCGTGAGGAAGCGGGCGGACAAAGATATATTTGGCAGATGGAAACGAGCGAGACCCCGCAGGAAGGTCTGTTTGAGCTTCAAGTCACTGTGTCGCAAGACAGAGATATTTTCGTGACACGCCGCGCATGGGTGTCACAGTAATGACTATGGCAGCCCCCAAAAAAGACGCAGGCTTTACGCTCGTCGAAGTCCTTATCTCGCTCTTTATTTTTGCGCTTATTAGCACGGGAACCATGGGCGCGATGCTCCAGACTTTTGCAGCGAAGGATAGGCTCAACACGGCCTCGGAAGAGCTCGCAGAAATCGCGGCCTTTCGGTCGATTGTGCGGGCAGATATGAACGCGCTAACATTGCGGCCTATGCGGGACGGCGTTGGCGGGACGGAAAACTTTCTAGTCGCGACGCGCAACCCGGCCGAAAATGCTGCGATTTTGACCTTCTCCAGATTGGGCCGCAGTAATTTTACAGGCGCGCCGCGTGGACAGGTGGAACGGGTGCGATATCTTTTCCGCGATGGGCAATTTATTCGCGAGTACCTCACTCACGAAAACCCCGCACAGAGAGAAAGCTGGACAGGCCGTGCCCTATTGGACGGGCTTGAGGATGTGGACGTGACCTATCGCAATCGCGTGACCTTCGGAAATGCGGCACCGACAGATGTCGAAGTTCAAGATTGGATTATTCTCCGCTCAAATGTTGAGGCCGAGACCTTTGAGGGCGGGGCGATTGAATTTTCCCTGACCGATAGCCGCGGCGTGGAGACAGCCCATTTATTTGAGCTTGGCCAATGATGCGGCGCGGGAGCAAAAAAGAGCAAGGGACCGTCCTTCTGACGACTTTGCTGATTATGACAATCATGGCCGCAATCACTGTGGCTTTGATGGAAGATATCCAAATTGCGGTGAAGCGCACCATTAATGTGCAAGCCTATGCGCAAGCTGATTGGCAGGCGGACGGCGCGGAAGATTTTGTCAGGGCGTATTTGACAACGGATTTTGCAGCGCTCCCAGAGGCCGGAAAGGCGGCTCTGCTGGGTGCGCGCGAGCCTTTGGTTTTACCCACTTTGGAAGGCACAATTACGGTTACCCTCAAAGATGCAAGCCAGTGTTTCAATCTGAATGCTCTCATAAATTCAGAGGGCCAAGAGGACACTGATGCAGTGCAGGAATTTGCGCGTATTGCGGAGTTGTTGGGTCTACCTCAAAATCAAGCGATATCCCTAGCCAATGCTTTAGTGGATTGGCAAGATGCGGACCAGCAACAATCGCCAAATGGGGCAGAAGACGGCACCTATTTGCGTAAAAATCCGCCGTACCGTACGGCTGATACAGCCTTGCGGGGTCCAGAAGAGCTTCGCGCCATTCATGGCATGGATGAGGATTTGTGGGAGTTGTTCAAGCCTTTCGTTTGTACGGGCCGAACGGGCGAGCGGCCTCCCGTGAATGTAAATAGCCTGCCTGTGGAGCGTCTCCTTATTTTGGCTGCCGCCTTGGGCGGAACGGAAAATGCGGCGGATGCTGTGCCTGCCGCCTCGGCGCTTTTACAGCAGCGCCCCCAGACAGGATATACAAGCCAAGAACAACTCGACAATATTGTGATGGGAACAGAAGTTGAGGGGCTAAACACGGCGCGTATTGGGATTGAAGTGACCTCTGTATTTGTCGAAGTGGTGACTGAACTTGGGCCAGCTGAGCGTGTAAGATCATATCGTTTTGATGGGTTAGGGCTGGACGATACGCCTCAGCTGACATATCGCGGATGGGGGCGAGAAACGTTTCGGCCTGAAATTGAAACCCAAATAGACGGTGAGTCTGAAACTGAAGTGGACGCGCGCTAATGGCCGCAGGGACATTTTTAATTTTGCCCGCCTTAGATGACGGCGAGGCTATTCTCGCTTCGCCGTCTGGGTCAGGCTATGAGACGCAGCGCCTAGCAGCGGCGGAGCTCTCCTCGCTGGATGTGAGCGACGTTGTTCTAATTGTGCCTGGCCAATGGGTGCGTATTTTTGAAACCGAGCTACCCAAAGCAGGGCGCGCGCAACAATTACAAATGGCCCGATTTGCGCGAGAGGATGATATCGCCAATAGCGCGGAGGATTTGCATTTTGCGCTCTCCGATGCGCAGCCGCCGCGACTTGCCGTCATTGATAGCGCGGTGATGGATGTTTTGACCGAGCGCCTGTCTGGCGTGAAGCCTAAAGCCGCTTATGCGGATTATGATGTCCTTAGCGGAGAGTCGGCGATTCTCGTCATAGACCGCGCCGTCGAGCCGGGGTTGTCGGCGGTTGATTTGGACTGGACGGAAGAAACGCTGGCGCAGCCAACAGATGCCGCGCTTGCGGACTTGTTCGAAGAGGGACTTTCGAAAGGTGACAGCCTCAATCTTTTGCAAGGCGCCTATCGGTCAAAGTCAGGATTTAGTGTGCCGCGGTTCCCAGCCGTCAGATTCGCAGCTCTGGCTGCGTCCGCGCTGGTGGCTTTCTTTGTTTGGAGCGGGGTGCAAGACCGCGCCGCGCTGGCGCAAGCGCAAGATTTACGTAAAAAAACGGCTGCTGAATATTTGGCCGCGACGGGTGATCGCGCGCCGTCCAATCCAGGCCGTACGGCGGTTCAAAATTTGCAAACTGGGTCCACGCAGAGCGCAGGCTTTTTAGAACTTTCTGTCGTATTATTTTCTGGGCTCGCGCAATTAAGTGATACGCGCGTTGATCAAATGCGCTTTAATGCCGAAAATGGAACGCTGCAGTTGCGATTAATTTATCCCGATTTCGACGCCGCCGCGCGTGTCGAAACTTCGGTCGCGCAAGCCGGAGGGCAGCTTATTACGGGCGGAGTCAGAGAGCAAAACGGCGCCTTCGTCGGAGAAGCCGTGCTGAGTTTGGGAGGCGGGCTATGATGACATGGTTTAATGCTCGCGAGCCGCGTGAGCGTATTCTCCTGATGATTCTCGCAGGCCTGCTTGTGGTATTTGTCGCCTGGTTTGCTTTATCGCGTGATCGCGGTCCGAGCGGGAGCACGGCTTTGGAGGCCGCGCAAGCCGACCGAGAATTTTGGTTAAGGGCGGCGCCCAAATTAAATACGGGCGCTGCGACGGGATCACGCGAGGCGTTTACGCGCGGGGCTTTGATTGAAGCCTCTCGAAAGCGCGGCGTTGAATTATCGCGGGTTCAGCCCCAAGCGGGCGGCGGGCTTACCGTATGGGTGGAAGATGCGGTTACCCCATCCTTTTATGCGGTGGTTCAGGATTTAGTGACCCAATATGCCGTCGAGGTTCAGAGCGCGGTGATTTCCTCCGCGCCATCTGGCGGGATAAATGCGCAGCTAACGCTCACGCCTCTTTAGACTCCAGATCCAGTAATTGCTGTTTTCGCGCTAGCCCGCCCGCATACCCCCCTAAGCCGCCATCTTTTGCGATGACCCTATGACAAGGGATAATTAGGGCAAGGCCGTTATTCGCATTTGCGGAGGCAACGGCGCGCACGGCGGCGGGGTTGCCAATCATTTCGGCGAGCTGCGCATAGGACCGTGTTTCGCCGTGCGGGATGCTTTGTAGGGCGGCCCAAGTTCTCCGTTGGAATTCAGTGCCGGATGTTGCGAGAGGCGTCTCAAAATTTGAAAGCGTGCCTAAGAAATAGGCGCGCAGCTCTGTTTCAATCTGATCTGTTATCGGTGTTCGGCCAGGCACGATTGCGCGGTTCTGAACCTTGCGTAAGCGGCCAAATTGGCGGCGCATATTTTTTCGGTTTGTAAATTCTAGCAAGTAAAGCGCGGCCTCATCTGTAATAGCAATCATTCTTCCCATTGGGGTTTCTATCCAAGTTATGAAAAGCGGGGAAGCTATGGCTTTGCTGGGGGGCGCGCCGAAAATTTTCGCGTAAGCCGAACGAAACCCAGAAGGACTATCGAATCCTGCATCCAATTGCGCCTCAAGAACGGACCCACCTGCCGTCAATGTTTTTGCAGCGAGGGCCAGTCTGCGCGTGCGGGCATAGTCAATAAAACTCATACCGAAGCGCGCGAGGAACTGCCGCCGCGCCGTAGATGGGTCTATGCCCTTTGCGCTCAGAACGGCATTTGTGAGTTTGGTCTCCCCCTCTGTTTCAACAAGCGAGATAAGGGTTTTAATGAGCGCGGTGTCTCCGCCTGCGGGATGGCACCGTTTACAGGCCCGAAACCCCGCCTGCAAAGCGCTTTCGGCGGTGCTATGAAATCGGCAATTTTCAAACTTGGGCATTTTCGCTGGGCAGCCGGGGCGACAAAAAATGCCCGTGGATTGAACACCTAAAAATACATGCCCATCATAGCGCATATCTTTGTCGGCAAAGATATCATAGCGCTGCGCGTCTGTCGTAAGTTCGGGTGGCGTCAATAAATCCATACCGTCTTATAGCAGAGGAACAGCGACCGCGTCGCCGAAAAAGCGGCAGGGTTATGAATTGACGCGAAAATAGGTCGGTAAAACTTGAAACCTCGGGCGTGCAGGCTTAAGCGATTGAGCAAATTCTGAAAGCACTCATATGACCGTTCACCTACATAAGCATGATTTACCAGACGGTATTGAATTTGGGTCGTCTGTGGCTGTCGATACAGAGACCCAAGGCTTATCTCTCGTGCGGGACAAATTATGCTTAGTGCAGCTCTCATCGGGTGATGGCGATGCGCATATCGTACAGATGGACAGGCAGAGCTATGATGCGCCGAACTTGAAGAAATTGATG
The DNA here is from genome assembly GCA_938001915.1 of uncultured Caulobacterales bacterium. Classification (GTDB taxonomy): domain Bacteria; phylum Pseudomonadota; class Alphaproteobacteria; order Caulobacterales; family Maricaulaceae; genus Litorimonas. The sequence goes on from CALLBD010000006.1 coordinate 77,234, forward strand.
ACCGATCCTTCTGTCACTAAGATTTTTCATTTTGCACGTTTCGATGTGGCCATGATGATGCGAGACTTAGGTGTCATTGTTGCACCTGTTTTTTGCACGAAAATCGCCTCAGGCCTCGTGCGGACCTATACAGATCGTCACGGCCTCAAAGATCTTACAAAAGAGCTTATCAATGTGGATTTATCGAAACAGCAGCAATCCTCGGATTGGGCCGCAGATGAGCTAACAGAAGCGCAGTTGAATTATGCGGCGTCTGATGTGCTCTATTTGCACCAGCTTAAAACCATATTGTCGGGCCGCCTGATGCGCGAAGGCCGCTGGGACATTGCGCAGGGGTGTTTTGAGTTTCTTCCGACACGCGCGCAGCTCGACCTAGCGGGCTGGGCAGATGTTGATATTTTCTCTCACCGTATGCGGCGACCTGATTAAACGGCTAGAATGGAGCGGATTACGAAACCTTCAGACCCACACATTTATGGTCGCCTCACGGCGCAGAGCCCGCTATAGATTATCCTGATTATGACCGCGACCGCCACCATATCGACACGCACCGACCGCCGGGCGTCAGAAGACCTGGGCCTCTGGGAACCTAAACGGACGCTAACCTTAGAGGCTGCGTTAACGCATACCAAGCGGATAAAAGTCCTACGTTATATTCTTATCGGATTATCTGCCTTATTAGTCGCGGCTTTGCTCTGGCAATTTCTATCGGGCAAAGGCGGATCGGAACCCATTAATGACCCGACCGAAAGCGTGAAAATGGTCGAGCCGCGATATTCTGGCCGCACGGGTGATGGTCTACCCTTTTACCTCATTGCCGATACAGCCGTGAGACGCCGCGCAGATCGCGACACCGTGTTTTTGGCAAGTCCTGTCCTCGAATTTGTCCGAGATGCTGGCGTTGATGCCAGCACAGTCGTCTCGAAAGAGGGGACCTATAATGACATGAGCAAAATCTTAGAGCTTGAGACAGACGTGAATTTGGAAACGGATGACGGCAATACATGTGACACCACACATGCTCGAATTTTTAATGTCGAGAAACGGATTGAAGGTGACAAACCCATTTCTTGTCTCGGCGAATTCGGAACGGTCACGGGCAACAGCTATGCGATTGAGGATAGCTATAAGACCTTTGTTTTCAAAGATGGCATGACCGCGGATTTGACCCGAGATGAAGCAGATACTAGCGACGGATCGAGCTTTGCCTTTGGCGGTGATGGCCCCGTTAAAATTTCTGCCAAGACGGGTATATATCAAGGGGATAAAACGGACCTTCGGGAGAATGTCCGCGTCATACAAGAGGGCGCTGTGGTGACCTCTGACCAAATGGATATTTTCCGGGTTAAAGAAGAATCGGGCCCCGATGCGCCAAGCGTAAAACTGGGCGCGATACGTCTGATTGTTGCGACGGGAAATTTCCGATATGTGACCGATGAAAATGACATTCGCGGGCGCAAGGGCGTTTACGAACGCGACAAAAACATTATGACTGTCACAGGCGATGTGGTGGTTATCCAACCTGATGGTCGCCGTATAAAGTCAGAAAAAATGACTTATAACACGCAGACTGGGCAGGTCAGATTCTCTGGTGACTGTTCGGCTCCAGGTTGTAAGGGTAGCGGCCGAACGCGCATTGTGCTGCCTGGCAGTGGTAAGAATTAGGACGTTTCTCATGAAGCCAATTATCTCAACTCTATTCACAGCCGTTTTACTGTCTGCTGTCCCCACACTGAGCTACGCGCAATTTGCGTCTGACAGCTCCGTCCCGACAATCCTTGATGCGGATGACGCCTTCACAGAAAACGGCGTTATTACCTTGGTTGGCCAAGCCGATATTCGCCAAGGCGATGTCCGATTGCTTGCCGATAAGGTCCAAATTTATACCGAAGGTAGTGCAGGCGGATTAATTGCGACAGGCGGATTTACGCGAATGGTTGCGACAGGAAATTTTTACTATCTCACCCCTGAACAAGAAGTGCGCGGTGAAAAAGGCGTCTACACGCGAGATACCGATAGTTTCGTCGTCACGGGAGATGTGGTTTTCTTGCAAGATGATAGCGTGGTGACGGGGGAGCGTCTGGTGTATAATCTTGAAACACGGCAAGCCCAAGTTAAGGGCAGATGTACCGGGCGAAAATGTGCCAAGGGGCAGCGCGTTTCTATCCTCTTGAGGTCTACGGACTCGGCGCAAGGCACAAACTAATGGCTGAAGCAAACCCCCAAGATCCCCAGCCATTCACGCCGCCGCCAACAGGCCTAGCCGCAAATAGTATTGGGAAAGCTTACCGTGGCCGTGTGGTGGTTAAAGATATCACGTTGACGGTTCAGCGCGGCGAAGTCGTTGCGCTTATGGGGCCGAATGGTGCGGGTAAGACGACAAGCTTCTACATGATAATGGGCCTGATTGAGGCGGACCGCGGGTCAATCTCTTTGGACGGGCAGGACATTACGAAACTCCCAATGTATCAACGCGCGCGCCTAGGGGTTGGATATCTGCCGCAAGAACAATCTATTTTCCGCGGGCTAACGGTTGAAGAAAATATCAAAGCCGTGGTTCAGCTGACCGAGAAAGATCGCAGCAAATGGGATGATAACGTCTCGGCGCTTTTGGACGAGCTCAATATTGGGCATATCCGAAAGTCACCTGCTCTAGCCCTATCTGGCGGGGAACGCCGCCGCGTCGAAATTGCGCGGGCGCTAGCGAGCCGGCCTAGCTTCATTCTTTTGGATGAACCTTTCACAGGTATCGACCCTATTGCGATTGCCGATATTTCGGAGTTAGTCCTGTATCTAAAGAAGCGGGGAATTGGAATTTTAATCACTGACCATAGGGTGCGCGAGACATTAGATATCGTCGACCGCGCCTCTATCCTTTTCCAAGGGGAAGCTCTGTTCGAGGGCACGCCTGATGAAATCCGGTCAAACCCAGATGTGCGCCGCGTCTATCTCGGCGAGAAATACGCTTAAAGCCTATCTCCCTTTTAGTGATAGCGGGAGCGATCCCAGACTTGATTAAACGGTTTTGACCGCCCCGAAGGCTGCACAATCATGAGATGTTCGCGCTGCAGTTCGCGCGGCTCATCCACGCCGCAAGCATGGGCGATAATCTCAACTTCTTTGATGATATTCTTAATATAATTATGCACCCGCACAGCTTTACTGGCGGGATTTAGACCTCTTTGAAGTCGCGTATTATGGGTTGTTATGCCCGTGGGGCAGGTATTCTTGTCACATTTTAAGGCTTGAATACAGCCGAGCGCAAACATGAAGCCACGCGCATTATTGACCATATCCGCCCCTGCGCAAAAAGCCCAGGCAACATCAGCAGAGGTAATTAATTTACCCGATGCGATGATCTTTACGCGGTCGCGCAACCCATATTCCGTCAATAGATCGTCCATCAAGGGCAAGCTCTCCCGAATGGTCAAGCCTGTATTGTCAATCAGAGGCAGCGGCGCCGCCCCCGTTCCGCCATCGCCGCCGTCCACGGCAATGTAATCCGGCGCAGAGCTATCTCCGCGAGTTTTAATAGCTTTCAATAGGTCTATTATGGGGCCAACTTGACCAACGCAGAGTTTAATACCAGTCGGTAGACCTGAGGCTTCACGGACGCGGTGGATGAGGTCGAGCAGCTCTTCCGAGTTTCCTGCATCAATATGCCGATTCGGTGAGAGGGCGCTTTGGCCCACGTCAATACTGCGAATTTCCGCGATTTCGGCGGTGACTTTATTTCCCGGTAGAATACCGCCTTTGCCAGGTTTTGCGCCTTGGGAGAGTTTAATTTCAACCATGCGAATATTCGGATTTTCACAGATTTTGCGAAGCTTATCTTCATTCAAAGTTGCATCTGAATTGCGGGCCCCAAATTTTGCTGTGCCAAGCTGATAGACAATGTCGCAGCCGCCTTCGAGATGATAGGGCGACACCCCGCCTTCGCCTGTATTTAAATAGCACTGCGACAGCGCGGCCCCATGGGACAAAGCCTGAATGGCGGGTTTGGAGAGGCTACCATAACTCATGGCGGAAATGTTGAATAAAGACTTTGGAGGGTAAGGCCGCCGGGTTTGCGGCCCGATAATAAAATCAGGTTTAGGCGGCATGTCATCATCTAGCTTGGGGAAGAGACCATTTGCGAAAATAGAGGTGCCGGTATTTAAAACTTTTGTGGAGCCAAAGGGCACAACATCACTGCCGTCCTCACACACATGGTCAACCCATTGCCGTTCTGCACGGTTGAACGGCATTTCCTCACGGTCGAGCGCGAAGAAATATTGGCGGAAAAATTCACCCAAATGCGAGAACAGCGTTCTGAAACGCCCAATGACAGGATAGTTCCGCCGAATGGCCGAGCGGCTTTGCGTGATATCGATGAAAAACATGATAACGGCGGCCAGAAATATAAAGCCAATGACCACGACAAACAAAGACCCCAAGAGGCTCAAGCCGGACATGGCGAGGCCTCCGAATTCTTGCATCATGCTAGGTTCTGATTCGATAAAAATAAGACGAATGGGCATAAGTAATCTCCGAGCGTAAGTATGGAGCTTCCCTGCGGGCGCTGCAATCCGTTTTTATTGGCGTCGGCGGCATTCTCGCGTTAGGAGGGTACATTATGAAATGGTTCATCCGCGCAATTGCACTCATCCTGCTGGCCTTTGTTTTGGCCTGCGTCGTGGGGGCCTTTATGCCGTCCCAACAGCGTATTGATAAAAGCGTAGTTTTAAACAGTGATGTGTTGAGCGTTTATGAAGTCATCTCTGATTTGCGCTCTTACCCCGATTGGAGCGGTGTGGGCGGCGCTGAAAGTGAGTGGGTTTTTGGCGGTGCGGATGTTGAGACGGGGCAAACGGCAGCTTGGCAGGCGGGCGAGGTTTTTGGCTCGCTAGAGATTTTACAGGCTGACCCTGGTCAATTCGTTGTTATCAAAACCGTGGGCCCATTGGGGGAGCAAACCATTACTTTGGCGCTCAGCGAAGCGGACGTTGGGACAAATTTCCTGATTGAAACGGAACATGATTTAGGCGGCTTTCCTTATCTAAACCGAGTCGCCTCTTTCCGCCGAAAGGCCGCCGCGCTAAAAGCCCTCAAAATTGCGGCGGACGGTCTGTCTCAAATGGTCGAGTCTTAAGCGGCGCTCTGCTTCAGCTTTGGTCGCTAGCTCGGCCTTACTCCTCAGGGTCCTTATCCAAAATCCAATCCGTTGGATTTGTCCGCCTATCTTCTTCTGTCTCCGGCACAATAGAGTTTGGCGTGCCTAGCTGCCAAGCGGGTGCATCATCTTTAGAATCTGCGCCGCCAGATAGGCCTAAGATGCCGGGTTGGGGCGGCTCTGTCACAATGCGTCCATTTAAGAATTCGCGGTCAAAATTTTGATCTGGGAAGTCCAAAGCACTCGTCGACGGCCCGCCACTATTGACCGACGGGTCACCAATATTTAGGCCCAACTCGCTTCGAGACGGGATTGAACGGGAGTCCGTAATACGGTTTCCGCGATCCGTACCTGTGCCCGCATGTCCTCGGAAGTTTTCATATCCCGAGGCATCACGGCCTCTTGATCGTCTCACATATTCTGGACAGTCCTCATGGGTTCGCCCTTCTTCGCGGCACCGAATATCCAGATTAATACCTTCATAGGCCTCACCCGGTCCCGTGGGTCTTGGCCCAAGTGACCAGCCGCCAGACCCAGGGCTTGGGCGGCCAATTTGTGTACCGCCGCCGGGCGGTGCATTTACGGAGCCGCCCTGACTAATTGGGCTCTCATTTCCGCCGCCGCGCGGCGCTGTGACAACGGGATTATCAAGCGAGGAGTCTCTATCGCGCTTGAGCAAATCAATAAAGGGATCGCTTTGCTCCTGTGGGACGGCCCGAATTTCTTCCTCGCGGCTTTCTGGCGCGTCCGGTGACGCCAGAATGGTTGGCGCAGTTATGATGATGGCGTCAAGTTCTGGCTCAAGCACAAGTTCGGGCGCTTCTTCTGGTTCCGGCAAAGGCGCAGGCTCGGCGACGGGCGGCGGCGCTGGCGGCGGGATAAGATCCGGTAAGGGCTGTAAAATTATTTCTGGTGGTAGAGGCTCTGGTTCAAGGAAATCGGGCAATGGCTCGGCCTCAATGACGCCCGGCGTTGGCGGTAATTCAGGCTCCGCAATGACTGGCGCCGGCTCAATCAATGGCTGCGTTTCGATGAAAGGTTCGGGGTTGAAAAAATCGAAGCTCGGTTCGGGTTCAGGTTCTGGCTCAAGGACCTCAACAAGGGGTGCAGGTTCAGGCTCCAGTTCAGGGAGCGGCTCAGGCACAGGGGGCGTAGGGTCAGGCAGCGGCTCAAAAAACTCGATAATCGGCTCAGGTTCAGGCTCCGGAATGGGCTCGAGTTCTGGCTCAGGCAACGGCAGCGGGTCTGGCTCTAGGGGTGCAGGCTGCCCAATGATTTCTGGCAGGGGCGCAGGTGGCGTCAAAATAGGTTCTGGTTCTGGTTCAGGCAGCGGCTCAGGCTCAGGCTCAGGCGGGGGAGGCGGCGGTGTTGGCTCAGGGATGGGTTCAGGCGCGGACTCTGGTATGGGTTGGGGCGCGGGTTGCGGTTCTGGCACGGGCGCAGGCGGCGGGGTCAGAACAGGCTCAATGACGATAGGTTCGGGCTCCGGCTCTGGTTCTGGCACAGGGTCAAATGTCACAATTTCAACGGAGACCGCTTCGGGTGGAGGCGGCTTGAGGTCGGGGACAATGAAGCTACTTGAGAGGGAGAGGACCAGTCCCAAATGTACCAAAAATACAATGGCACCGCTTGCCGTGAGACGCTGCGCGCTATCATCAAGAAAATCGGACAACCGATCCTCATCATGATAGGGCGAAAAGCTCGCATCTCTTGGTTTCGCGGGCTGCACGTTAGGCCACTCTTTTCGCCGTTTAAGCGAAAAGCCTATGACGGTTCGGGCATGACGCCAAGATGAAGAGCGGGATAAATCTCTTAAATTTCAGTCAGGCAGAATGGCTTTATAGGGGTTTAGCCAATGTCATGCACAAGAATAAGGAATAGCGCCATAAAAACGGTGCCGAATAATATTGTTTTTTCAAATCTAAAATCTTGTGTCATCTCGCGCATCTTCCAAGGCTAAACGCTGTGTCTTTAGGGCTTATATCTCCCTCAAGCATGGCGAGATGATGGCGATGTTATGAAACTTCGGTGACTTTAGGATGTATGGTTTCTGGCAGGGAAGTTTTCAAAGCGTGCTGCTTATTACGCCATAAAATAAGGGCGATGCCAGACAAGGTAATCAAGGCCCCGACGAATAATATTGCTGTGGGCGCTTCTTTTAAAATCCACAGCCCTGCTACGACCCCAATGACCGTTGTCATCAGGCCGGAGGGCGCGACCGTGTGAATGGGAAGTCTTTGGAGTAACCAATAATATGACCCATGCGCGATAAGGCTAACCAATATGACGGAATAGATAAGCGCGAGCCCAAAGTTCACGCGGGTATCTGGCGCGAAGGCCGACATTTGGTTTGTTTCGAGAATGAGGCTTAGGGGCCATAAAACGAGCGACCCGATAACGCCGAACCACGCTAGGAGCTGGACAGGGTTCACGGACTTTACGGACTTCACGCTGACCGCGCCAATGGCTTCGGCCATGGCGGCGCAAGCCATAAAGCCAATCCCTAGTAAGAAGCCCTGTCCGGCTGCCTCTGAGGGTGTACCAAGGCCAATGAGAACAACACCCAGAAAGGCCAAAGCACATCCAAATATTCGCCAAACGCCAATTCTCTCTCCTAAAATTAGAACAGAGAGAAGAATGGAAAACGGCATATAAAGTTCAATTGTGACAGCGGCCGCACTGGCCGTCGTGAGCGCCATTGCGGGAAACATAAAGGCATAATTAAATGCGCCAAAGCCCAAGCCGCCCAAAAATACCGCTTTCATTTGACCTTTATGCCAGCGCAAAAAGGGCAAGAGAATGAGCGCCATGAGCGTCACTCTTAGGGCCGCATAAAAAAGGGGCGGTACGCCATTTCCCGCAATTGTGAATTTCATGACGATGAAATGTAAGCCCCAAATTGTGCAAACCATCATCAGAATAGAAAATTCACGCAAGGACATAATTTCAGGCTTTCGTATGACGCCTCTCGCGCCTATGCCTATCTTATGACAGACTCAAGACTTTCAGATAGAATTACGCGTATTGGGGTCTCGGCGACAATGGCGATTACGCAAACCGCGCGGGATATGCGGGCGGCAGGTCGGGATGTTATTTCTCTGTCTGCGGGAGAGCCAGACTTTGAAACGCCAGAGCCGATTCGCCTTGCTGCGACGCAGGCGCTTAATTCTGGGGCGACGCGCTATACGGCTGTGGACGGCATAACTGAGTTGAAAGCGGCTATCGCCCAGAAGTTCAAACGGGACAATTCTCTGAGCTATAGTGCGGCGCAGATAAATGTCTCGCCAGGCGGCAAACCCGTGATTTTTAACGCGCTGGCTGTCACGGTCGGACCGGGCGATGAGGTCATAATCCCCTCGCCGTGTTGGGTAAGCTATCCCGACATGGTCAAACTTTGCAGCGGGTCGCCCATTGTCGTGCCCTGCGACGCGCAGACGGGATTTAAATTGACGGCGCAGGCCTTGGCGGCGGTTATCGGTCCCCGCACGAAATGGGTTATGCTGAACTCTCCGTCTAATCCCACGGGAGCCGCCTACACGGGGGATGAGCTACGCGCCCTTGCAGAGGTGCTGCGGGAGCATCCCCATGTCTTGGTGCTGTCGGACGATATTTATGAGCATCTTGTCTATGATGATTTTACTTTCGCGACGATGGCGCAGGTCGCGCCTGATTTATTTGATCGCTGCTTGACAATGAACGGCGTGTCCAAAGCTTATGCTATGACGGGCTGGCGTATTGGCTATGGCGGCGGGCCAGAGTGGCTTATCGCGGCGATGCGCAAATATATGGGTCAGACGACCTCTAATCCCGCGAGTGTCAGCCAATGGGCCGCAGTCGCGGCTTTGAACGGCGACCAGCGCTTTTTGGAGGGCTGGCGCGCGACCTATGCGGCGCGGCGCGAACATGTAATCGCGCGGCTGAATGCTATGTCTGGCGTGTCCTGCCTTCTTCCGCCCGGCGCTTTTTATGCCTTTGCGGATATTTCCGCGCTGACGGATGATGATGCAGATTTTGCGTTGCAGCTCTTGGAGAAGACGGGCGTCGCGACAGTGCCAGGCAGTGCCTTTTACGCGCCCGGTCATATTCGCCTCAGCTATGCGGCGGCCATGCCAGAGTTGACATCTGCGATGGATCGTTTGGATGAATTTATAGCAGGTCGCTAAGGCTTAATTACAAAGATGCTCTTTTACGACTGCGCCTGCTTTGCCCATGTCAACACGTCCCGCATAGCCGGATTTCAGCTGGCCCATGATTTTACCCATGTCTTTGAGGCCCGTCGCGCCAGAACTTTCGACGAGGTCCGCGATGATGGTCTTCATTTCGTCTTCTGACAAAGGCTTGGGCATAAATTCACGAATGATTTCAATTTCTTCGCGTTCCCGTTCCGCCAACTCTGGGCGGCCATTATCTTCATAGGTTTGCGCGCTTTCCTTGCGCTGTTTGACCATCTTAGCCAGCAAGGATAGGATTTCGGAGTCTTCAATGCCGTCGCAGCGATCTTCGGCGCGGGCCGCAATGTCTCGGTCCTTTATGGCGGCTGAGATAAGCCGCAGCGTGGATACGCGCAGCTTGTCTTTTTCTTTCATCGCCGTCTTGGTCGACTCATTTAGCTGTGTCCGCAATGTAGCAGTTTCTGCCATAAAATTCGCGTTCTTTCTACCCTCGGATCCCCATATCCGTATCTCTCGATTGGCTCGCATACGCGTCTTGGGTGCTTTTGCCAAGCCTTTCACAACATTTTGCGCATTTACCTAGATCTTGTGCAGGGATGTGATTTTTTAACGCTTTCCTACATAGTAGTCTTGCCAATCGCGATTTGGGCTATAAAAGCTCCGACAGTTTGCCTGCCTGACAAATGGATTCTTTGCCATGACACTATATCAGCCAACCCAAAACCCAACAGCGGCCCTCGTGCTAGCCAATGGCGAAGTGTTTTATGGGGACGGCATCGGCCATACAGGCGCCGCCGTTGGCGAAGTGTGCTTCAACACGGCGATGACGGGCTATCAGGAAATTTTGACGGACCCCTCCTATGCGGCGCAGATTGTCTGCTTCACCTTCCCCCATATCGGCAATACGGGCACAACAGCGGAAGACGAAGAAGCCAGCAGCGCGCGCGCAGAAAAAGCCGCCGTGGGCGGAATTTTCCGTGCCTCTGTCACGCCGGCTTCCAATTGGCGCTCTGACACAGAGTTAGGGGACTGGCTGTCTGCGCGGAAAATTATTGGCCTCTCAGGCGTAGACACGCGCGCATTGACGTCTTTCATCCGCGACAATGGCATGCCCAATGGCGTTATCGCCCATGAGCCGTCCGGGAAATTTGATATTCCCGCGCTGACGAAACAAGCGCAGGCTTGGGCCGGTCTAGTCGGCGCAGATCTTGCGCAAGATGTTGGCTCCGAGACACAATTTGACTGGACGCAGGCGCGCTGGACCTTCCCTGAAGGCTATAGGGATGTGGATAACGTAAAGCGCGTTGTCCTAATTGATTATGGGGTGAAGCGTAATATCATGAGAAACCTCGTCAGCTCGGGCCTCGCCGTGACGGTCGTGCCAGCGAAAACATCAGCTGAGGATATTTTCGCGCTCAACCCTGATGGTGTTGTTTTATCCAATGGCCCAGGCGACCCCGCTGCGACAGGCGCATATGCCATTCCGGTTATTCAAAAACTTGTTGAAGCGGGTATGCCCATGCTCGGTATTTGTTTAGGTCATCAAATGCTCGCGCTCGCGCTGGGGGCGAAGACAGTTAAAATGGACCAAGGCCACCACGGCGCCAATCATCCTGTGAAAGACTATACGACGGATAAAGTTGAAATCGTGTCCATGAACCACGGATTTGCGGTGGATAGTGAGAGCTTGCCGAATACGGTTGAAGAAACTCATGTCAGCTTATTTGACGGCACGAATTGCGGTATTCGCCTGAAAGGCAAACCCGTCTTTTCCGTACAGCATCACCCCGAAGCCAGCCCCGGTCCGCAAGATAGTTTCTATCTCTTCGACAGATTCGCGGATGCGGTGAAAGCGGCTTAGGGTAAGTTTTTTAGAATAAAAACTTACCTGCCATATAAAAAATCGCCGCCATTAATATGGCAGACCCGATATGTGTGAGGCATAATCGAAACAAAGGAATATTAAATCGCTTCATCCAATTAGCGGGGTCGTTTTGAGAATACCTTGGCCGCAAAAAAGTCTTAGGCGCATTTTTGATCCAAGCAATTAAAATTAGGCTAAGCGCCAATACATATAAGACATCGTATAAAGACGCGTCGTTAGCCCCAAGAAAAATCTTAATAAATCGCGTTGGAATACGCACAATATAGAGCGCGAAACCCATGTGAGAATTAATACAATCTCTCATGAAAATGACAGGCTCAAAGCCTAAGGCCTATGAGTCTAACTTTATTTGCCCATTCTCAATGAGACTCGCCGCTGAAGCTAAAACCGCCTCTTTCGCGGGGCGCGGTATAACGCCCGTTAGGCTCGAAACATAGCCCGCATCGGCTTCATGAAAAATGCCCACATCAGGCAAAACACCTTTAACGGATTGATCAAACAGCCCGACAATTTTTACTAGCCAATTGGGCATTTCACGGGCAGGGAGTTTGGCGTCGGGATAGGCGCTTTGTAGAATCGCCGATACTTCCGAAATCCAAAGCGTATTGGACGCGGCCATTAACCGTCGCCCACCAACTTTTGGGCGGGTCATGGCTTTGATATGCAAAGACGCACAATCGCGCACATCGATAATCGGGTAAGCCAGGCGCGGCATGACGGGAAATTGGCCACTAAATAGGCCTTTAATTATCGCCAGAGAGGCCCCGCCATTATCGTATAAGTCGGGACCGAATACGAGGCCTGGGCAAATTGTGGTGAGGCGGGCCGAAACATTTTGTGCTTTGGCATAATCCCATACCGCGCGTTCTGCGCGCGTTTTGGAAACCGGATAGGCCGTCAGGGGACGCCAGTCTGGGTTGCTCCAATCATCTTCTGTGACACGCATGTGTTTACCGCGCCCAGCCTGTCCCATCATCGCGACCATAGAGGATGTCATAATGACCCGCTCTGCGCCTGCCCCTAAGGCTTGTTCGACAACACGCATAGCGCCCGCGCGCGCCTCGGGGACCAGAGCTTCACGGCTCGACGGCGCTTCGAGCGGAAAGGGCGAGGCAATATGCTGGACAAAGCGGCAGCCTTTTACAGCCGCCTTCCAGCCTGTGTCTTCCCCGAGGTCTGCCTCAACCAGTTCAAGCTGAGCAGTGTCGATGCCGTTATTGGAAAGCGCCTCAATGATGCGCCCGCCTTTGGCTTTATTTCGAACTGTACCGCGCACAGCATAGCCTTGGCTCAAGAGGCCGGCGGTGACATGGCTGGCAATAAATCCAGACAGGCCAGTAACGAGAACTAAATCGGTCATGTAACGGCCCTTGTGTTTGTGCGCAGCCAGCTATCTAAGTTTTCGAATTTCACAGTATTTTCGTCAAAAAGGCCATAGATAAAATTTTCAATCTGCTTGGCACCAGGAACGAGTTGGTAGCCATTTACGCGCAGAAAGACATATGGAATTGCAAAGGCGGTACGTTTATTTCCGTCAACAAAGGGATGGTTCTGCATGAAACTTTCCCACAGGGCTGCGGCTTCTTCGATTACGTCCTTATAATATCCCGTTTGCGGCCGAAATAGACCCATTTCAACGAGACCCATGTCTCGAACCCCGGGAGCACCGCCAAACCGCCGAATTTGGTCTTCATGTATCGCAAGCACATCATCTAGCGCTGGGTACCAACGTTTCACTTTGCGAGGGCTACATAGAGGTCGCTATATCTTTCCAAACTCTCCTGATACGCCGAATGGACGTCTGGCCGCATTTGGTATCCTTGACGATCTTTGAGGAGTTTTGCGACCGCCTCTTCCAAAACGGATTGGATTTGTCGGCCTTCAGATTTTGCATAGGCGCGCAATTGACGCAGCAGTTCTGCATCCATTTGCGTAGCAAATTTCTGGCGTTGCCCTTCGAAAGGGGTTTTTTCTTCACTCAACTCGGTTTTCGACATGATTTAGCTCCACCTGAAACCTAATAAAGAAGGTGAAATTCGTCAAGATTTATCATGATTAAGCTGGTAATGTGCTTTCAAGAGCAATTCTTATGAATAGACCGACCCCATACCAAAAGCCTACAGGCAAAAGTCCAAGAACAATTGAGAGAATAAAGAGGCGCGTGCGGACCGTGAAATTTCGATTAACAATATCAGACGAATCATTCATTTGATGAAATCGATCCGACGCGGCTTGCCGCGCCTGTTGATAGTCTTCACCAAACCCCAAAGTATTTGAGGCTAAATCCATTGCTTCTTCTTCGCGTCGCACAAATTTTATTGCATCAAGCCAATTCCGAACGACTAGGCGGCAAACATGTAGCGTTCCCCATAGAATGGCCGTCAATGGAATAACGAGCCATGCAGCCAGCTCTCGACTTCCTGACCAAATCAAAAATGCAACCAAACTGATCAAACAAGTGACCGTAACGACCAGATAAAGGATTTCCATTTGTTTTACATCTTTGAGAGAGATGTCTTCTAAATCGTCTACGAGCTCAATTTTTTCCACTTGTCGATTCTATCAACGCATTGATATTTTTGTAGGGCAGTTCTGATTATATATGGCGATGGCTTCTGGCATCCATCTTTCAAAATCTGATACGCGTGTTTCGGGGGCGGGGTGAGTTGATTGAAACTCTGGTGGGCTCGCGCCTGCATTTGCGCCCATACGTTCCCAGAGGCGCGGCGCTTCGCGCGGGTCATAACAGGCGCGCGCGACAAGGATCAGGCCGATATAATCTGCTTCGCTTTCATGTTTGCGCGAAAAAGGCAGCGCATAGCCATATTGGCTAATCCCGCCGAAAACCCCCATGACGGCCCGCTGCGCGCCAATGTCCATTCCGCCTGCGCCGAGCGATACGCCTGCGCCAACAATGCGCTGCATATTTTGCTGCGCCATACGTTCGGCGCCGTGATGGGCTAGGGCATGCCCGATTTCGTGGCCCATGATGACGGCAATCCCGTTTTCATTTTCCGCAATCGGAATCAGCCCTGTATAGATAGCCGTATATCCGCCCGGTAGGGCGAAAGCATTGGCTTGTTCGCTATCGATGACATTAAACGCCCATTCAAACCCTGGGTCTTCTGGCGCGGCCGCGCGTTTTAGCCGCTCACCAATTTGCTGGACGGCTTGCACCACGGGCTCATTTGGGGAAACAACCCGCGAGTCGTTCAGAATTTGCTGATAGGATTGAAGCCCGAGTTGCATCTCCTGTGAATGTTCCATCGTGCGGAGTTGCTTTCGGCCCGTCAGGGGCACGGTCTCTTGGTTCATCATGTAATAGACGCCCGCGCCGATGGCGAATAGCAGCATTATCTGCCAGCGAAATCCGCCGCGGCGGCGAAGTCCGCGACCGCCGCCAAATTGACTCATGCCGCGGCTCGTGCGGCGAACCGGGGTGCGGGTTCTATATTGTCTGCGATATACCATGATGAGGCCTCTTCCTTTGGGATAGATTAACGCTTGGCACTGCAATGTCCAAGCTGAAACCTAAAACTGTCCCCCAACTTGTAAGGAAAAATTCAGATTTTTTGCATATTTCCCCCCGTTTAAACGGGTTCAATGCTTGCGCCGAAAGGTCCACTTCATTATGGCGAGGCAATTTGCTTTTCCGCGCGAGACTGGGTCGATTCCATGCCTAAACGTACTGACATTAAATCCATCCTGATTATCGGGGCGGGTCCGATTATTATCGGCCAGGCCTGTGAGTTTGATTACTCAGGCGTGCAAGCCTGTAAAGCGCTGCGCGATGAAGGCTATCGCGTCATTTTGGTGAACTCGAACCCCGCGACGATTATGACGGATCCAGGCATGGCAGATGCCACCTATGTTGAGCCTATTACCCCGGAAATTGTCGAGAAAATTATTGCTATAGAAAAGCCCGACGCGCTGCTGCCGACAATGGGCGGCCAGACGGCATTGAACACGGCACTGGCGCTTGAGCAAATGGGCGCGCTGGAGAAACATGGCGTTGAGATGATTGGCGCGAAAGCCGACGTGATTGATAAAGCGGAATCGCGCGAGCGTTTCGCGGCGGCCATGACCAAGATTGGCCTTGAAAATCCGCGCGCGACAATCATCACCGCGCCCGTTAATGAAAAGGGCGAAGTGAATATCGCCGAGGGCGTTGCCGAAGCTGTTCGCAAATTACCAGAAACAGGTCTGCCTGCGATTATCCGCCCCGCTTTTACAATGGGCGGCACGGGCGGTGGCGTGGCCTATAACCAAGAAGAATTTGAAGAAATTGTCCGCTCGGGCCTTGCAGCCTCTCCAACAAATGAAGTGCTCGTCGATGAGAGCCTCCTGGGCTGGAAAGAGTATGAGATGGAAGTGGTCCGTGATAAAGCGGATAATTGCATCATCATTTGCGCCATTGAAAATATTGACCCGATGGGTGTGCATACGGGTGATTCCATCACGGTCGCGCCCGCACTGACGCTCACAGATAAAGAATATCAAATCATGCGCGATGCGTCGCTTGCGGTGCTGCGTGAAATTGGCGTGGAGACGGGCGGGTCAAATGTGCAATTTGGCGTGAATCCAGAAGATGGCCGTATGGTTGTCATTGAGATGAATCCGCGCGTGTCGCGCTCTTCGGCGCTGGCGTCGAAAGCGACGGGTTTCCCGATTGCCAAAATCGCGGCAAAGCTCGCGGTGGGCTATACTCTGGATGAGCTGGATAATGATATTACAGGTGCAACGCCAGCCGCCTTTGAGCCGACAATTGATTATGTCGTTACAAAAATTCCGCGCTTTGCCTTTGAGAAATTCCCAGGCAGCGAGCCTATCCTGACGACGGCCATGCGCTCTGTTGGTGAAGCTATGGCGATTGGGCGGACATTTGCGGAATCTCTCCAGAAAGCCCTGCGCTCACTGGAAACAGATCTTGTCGGCCTCGACCCGATTGATTTGGGCCTGACAGATCCTGATGAG
>CALLBD010000007.1 GCA_938001915.1 uncultured Caulobacterales bacterium
GGCCGACTCTTCGCCTCTTTCCCAACCTGGGATCGTGAAAGGTTCGATACGAACATTTTCTAAACCTATTTCCTCAAATTTTGTGACTGCCCAGGCTCGCGCGCGCGCCTCGGCCTCCGTACCTGCCATGCGCTGCCCGACCTCGGTCGTCAGGCTTTCAGTGATTTTATATCCCGGTTTCTCGGCAAGCGCCATCTGAATCAATTTAGACGCTTGCTGCAAACGCTTGTCATTTAGTGGCTCGGGGGGTGCCGGCTTGGCTGGCGCCGTAGTCTCCGCCGTTGCTTTGGGCGCGGTCTCGGCTTCCTTTACCGCAGGTTGACAGGCCGCAACCGCAATCGCTCCGAGGATAAAAATTGTGTGACGCATAGCTGTTTCCATTGTTCTGCGATTTATACGTATGGCCTAAACAGTAGAGATTGCACCGTTGCAATATCCAATTATGAATGGGACGTAAGACAAACTCTATAATCGGGAGATATTCATGAATTATTCTAAGAGCGCCAAGTTAGTCCCTACACTCCTCTTTTCAACAGCTATTCTCATCGGGTGCAGCGCGGGAGACAATGCCGCGACAACGGGTGACCCGACGGCCTCTGCCTCCACCGCCGATATTAGCCGCCGCATTGAGCGTCTCGCTAGCGATGAATTTGAAGGCCGCGCCCCGTCAACGCCCGGCGGACGCGCTGCTTCTCAATATATAGCGGATGAAATGGCAGCTGCGGGCCTCGCTCCGGTTGGAGAAAACGGTACATTCTTCCAGCCTGTGCAGCTCACAGCTTCACGCGTATTGAAAAGCTCAACAATGAACATCACGCAAAATGGTGCGGAGGTGGTGGACGGCAGCTCTACCGAAAATGCCGTTTTCTGGACAAAACGCTTGGACAAGAATATCTCGGTCACCGATAGCGAGCTTGTCTTTGTTGGATATGGCGTCAATGCCCCCGAATATGGCTGGAATGACTATTCAGGAATTGACGTAAAAGGCAAAACGGTCGTCATGCTGGTCAATGACCCAGGCTTTGCAACAAAAGACGAAGCGCTCTTCAAGGGCAATGCCATGACCTACTATGGTCGATGGACATATAAATATGAAGAAGCTGCGCGTCAGGGCGCGGAGGCCGTACTCGTTATCCACGAAACAAAACCCGCCAGCTACGGGTGGGATGTTGTTTCTGGTTCTTGGACAGGCGAACAATATGACCTCGTGCGTCCGGACAAAGGGGCCTCTCGTGCGGCAATTGAAGGCTGGATCACCTATGACCAAGCGAACCAGATGTTCGCCAAGGCGGGTTTAGATCTGGCGCAAATGAAGTCTGATGCTGCCGTCAAAGGGTTCAAAGCCGTACCCGCACCAGATTTAAAACTATCGGCTAATCTTGATCAGAACGTAAAAACAACTGTGTCTCGGAATGTCGCGGGAGTTTTGAAAGGCAAAACAAGACCAGATGAATATGTGCTATATATGGCCCATTGGGATCATTTGGGCATGAGTGACGATGTCGAAGGCGATGATAAGATCTTCAACGGCGCCGTCGATAATGCCACAGGCACAGCCGCCATTTTAGAGGTCGCAGAATCAATGGCCGAACGCGGCGCGCCTGATCGGTCCGTAATTTTCGTTGCCGTCACAGCAGAAGAGTCCGGTCTCTTGGGCTCCGCCTATTACGGCGAGAGACCTCTCGTTCCTTTGGCTCAAACCGTTGGCGGAGTGAATATAGACGCTATGCGGCCAGTCGGTATGACGAAGGATATGAAAGTCATCGGCTTCGGCGCGAGTGAATTAGAAGATTTGTTAAAACGTCAATTAGAGAAACGCGGCATGTATGTCGTACCTGATGACAAGCCCGAGAACGGCTACTTCTATCGCTCAGACCACATCAGCCTCGCAAAACTTGGCGTACCTATGCTGTATTCGTCACCTGGGAATAATCATGTCACCAACGGCCTAACCTATGGCGAAAAATTCGCTGAGGAATATACTGCTGAACGCTATCACAAGCCCAGCGACGAATTTGACGACAGCTGGGACCTTTCTGGCATCGTCCAAGCGACCGATATTTTGCTGGATATGGGATATGACCTCGCCAACTCCGATCAATGGCCAAATTGGTATGAGGGCACTGAATTCCGCGGCCTTCGAGACGATATGCTGAAAAGCAAATAGGGCAAAGGGCGTGCAAACCGTCATCTGTATGAAATGGGGTTCGCGCTACGGCGCGACCTTCGTCAATCGTTTGAACGCCTCCATTCAGCGCAATACGCTTCGTCCAACGCAATTGATTTGCCTAACGGATGACACATCTGGCGTAGATCGGACTGTACGGTGCGAGCCTATTCCTGACATAAATTTACCAGATGACTTAATCACGACGCCGTGGCGTAAGCTCGTATTGTGGAAAGACAGGCTCGCTGGCTTAACTGGCGACGTCTTATTCTTGGACCTTGACCTGGTCATTACGGGCAATTTGGATGAAATGTTCGATTTCGAACCTGGCAGGTTTTGCGTCATAGAGAATTGGACCCAACCTGGTTCAAAAATCGGGAACACCTCCTGCTTTCGTTGGCGCATCGGGACGCATGCGCATATTTTTGACAAGCTCGAGACGGAACAAGAGCGCATCTTATCATCCTATCGAATAGAGCAAGTCTACATTTCCCGCGAAGTCTCTGACATGGTATTTTGGCCGGCCGCGTGGTGTGCGAGTTTTAAGCACTCTCTGCTCCCCAAATGGCCTCTCAATTTTTTCAAAACACCCGAGCTTCCTACCGACACTAAGATCGTGGCCTTCACAGGCAAACCAGACCAGGATGAAGCCTTGCTGGGCAACTGGCCAGTAAAGGCAAAATGGAAGCGCCTTTATAAGCACGTTAAGCCAACCCCTTGGATCTCAGACCATTGGTAGAATGACGGGACGCGAGGTATGTGGGGGCAGAACTAAGGCTTGCCCTCAGGCGAGCACCTATGAATTTTACCGCTTTTTACGGGAATTTAGTAGGATTTCCCTAGGACTAACCGCTAAACGAAACACAATAACGTCTTAAATCTCAGGGGAGCCCTCATGACCGGCATAAAATCCGCACTTAAATTTGCCAGCTTGACCACAATTGGCGCAATGTCTGTCCTCGCACTCGGGGCCCAAGCCTTCGCCAATGAGCCCGAGAAAGTAAACATCACCGCTGGCAGCCCTATGGATGCTGCGGCAAAGTTTCGGCAACTTGACCACGTCCTGCCCTCGCCAAACGTCTACCGCAGTGCCTCTGGCGCGCCAGGTCCCGCCTATTGGCAACAACGCGCTAGCCACACGATGGATATTCGCTTGGATGAAGACGAGCGCCGAATTTATGCCGAAAGCGACATTGAATACACAAACAACTCCCCAGACACGCTAAATTACATCTGGCTTGCCCTCGACCAAAACCGTTTCAAAGACGGGTCATTAGAGCGCCGCTCAGCCACAGCCTCTGCGGCAGGGTCTAGACGCGGCGACGGTGCGGGCGGCGCAGATAGCTATTCCTTTTTTGCACTGCGCAAAGAGCAAGCTTTTGAAGATCGTCAATATGGCTTCGAATTCAACGCCATCATGGATGAAGACGGCGACGCCCTTCCCTACATCATCAATGACTCCATGATGCGAATTGATCTTGAGGAACCTCTCGTGTCCGGTGAGACTATTACAATCCAAGTTGATTGGGAACATAACATTCTCGACGAAGTCGCGATTGGTGGCCGCGGCGGATATGAGTATTTCGAAGAAGACGATAATTATATCTTTGGCATGGCTCAATGGTTTCCGCGCCTTGCCTCCTATACGGACTACACGGGCTGGCAAAATAAGCAGTTCCTGGGCCGCGGCGAGTTCACCCTCGAATTTGGTGACTATGAAGTAAATTTGACGGTTCCTGCAGATCACATCGTTTCGGCTACGGGCGAGCTCCAAAATCCGCGCGACGTCTTGACCGCGAAACAGCGGAGACGTCTGGACAATGCGGGTACCGAAAAACCGACCTATATCGTGACTCCCGAAGAAGCTGAAGAGAATGAAAAGTCGAAGTCCACGGATGAGAAGACGTGGTCCTTCAAGGCTGAAAATGTACGTGATTTTGCTTGGTCCTCTTCGCGGAAATATATTTGGGACGCGATGAAGTTTGAACAAGATGACGCGGACAACCCTGAAGTCCTCGCCATGTCATTCTTCCCCAAAGAGGCAGATCCCATCTGGTCGCAATATTCAACACAAGCCGTTGTTCACACAATGGATGTCTACAATAAATTCGCCTTCAACTATCCTTACCCAACCGCGCAATCCGTGAACACATGGGAGCGCGGCGGGATGGAATATCCGATGATTACTTTCAATGGATATCGACCCTCTGAGGATGAAAAATCCGGCGAAACTGTTTATTCGCGTAACATCAAATATGGGCTGATTGGCGTTATTATCCACGAAATCGGACATATTTATTTCCCGATGATCGTGAATAGCGACGAACGCCGTTACACATGGATGGATGAAGGCCTAAACTCCTTCCTGGAATATATCGCCGAATATGAGTGGGAAGAGAATTTCCCTATCAGTCGCGGCATGCAGAACCCGCTAGACGTTATTCCGACCTATATGACGAGCTCCAATCAGGTGCCCATCATGACGCAATCTGATAGTGTGCTGCAATTTGGACCGAATGCCTATTCCAAGCCTGCGGCCTCTCTGATTGTTCTGCGCGAAACGGTCATGGGACGTGAGTTATTTGACTTCGCCTTCCGTGAATATGCAACGCGGTGGAAGTTCAAACGCCCTACGCCTGCTGATTTTTTCAGAACCATGGAAGACGCCTCGGCGGTTGACCTAGATTGGTTCTGGCGCGGTTGGTATTATGGCACTGACCATGTTGATATGGCCGTGACAGGCGTGCGTGAGTATCAAATCTCTACCAATGACCCTGATATCGAAAAAGATATTCAGCGCGAAGAGGACGCCCTCAATCGTCCTGAAAATATAACGCAAATCCGAAACCGCGAAGAAGGCATAAAAACCCGTCTAAAACGCTATTCAGATCTTGAAGATTTCTATAATGAGAATGATAAGTTCACCGTTACAAACGCGGATAGAAATAAGTTCAAGAAATTCTACGACGGTCTGAAAGACTGGGAACGCAAAGCCTATGACCGCGCGATGGAAGATGGCAAATATCTATATTTCGTAGATTTTGAAAATATCGGCGGTCTGATTTCCCCGCTACCTGTGACAATTGAATATGCAGATGGCGGATCAGAGGAATATATGATTCCGGCTGAAATCTGGCGCCGCAACTCCAAAAATGTGACCAAACTGTTCTCCTTGGACAGACAGGCTGTTGGCTTCAAATTAGACGTTGCGCACCAAACGGCGGATGCGGATTTCTCGAACAATGCTTACCCGCCCTCGATCTCAAAAAGCCGGATAGAATTATTCAAATCAAACCGTTCCTCGTCTTCCATGATGGCGGATATGTTGCGTGAGCTGCATTCCGAAAAATCTGACAAGGTGAAGTCTAAAGAGAAAAAAGTCCCGATGGGCGACGCTAAGGCGGAAGACTCGACATCCGAGATGAGCAAATCCGACAAAAAATCGAAGTCTATGAAAGACTCAGACTCTAAGGATAAGAAAAAATCCTCTCTCCGCCGCACCTTAGAACGGATGCTGGAAAACAAATAATGTTTCGCCGCGTTTTGATTACCCTGACAGCGCTCTGTGCTGTCACGCTTTCCCCCGTCCCCAACGCGGCGGCCCATGAAGCCGCGCGGGTTGAAACAGAGGTAAAACTTGCGCCTTCTGGCGCGCTTGACGTGACCCATATTTTGCAGCTTTCTGCGGCGCAAAGGCTCCTCTTCAAAGCGGGTATTATTGATAAAAATGACATGACAGGCCTGCGGGCGCGGGCTCAAGCCGCGCTTTATGGTTCGGAAAGATTTGCCCTCAAAGCCGATGGCAAACCCATCCCGCTTGAAATCCTTGGCGCAGAAGTCACGGGTGGACATCTCTATATATACCAAACTGGCACACTCGACGCTCTCCCCGAAACCTGGTCCGCTCAAAACGCAATCCTCCGCGACCTTAGTCCGCGATTTGACAATATCATTAACCTCCCAACAAAGGGCGGAATTCGTACGCTCACCTTCAGCGGATCAGAGCTGGACATTTTTCAATCTCCCTAAACCGTAATTTTGCGAGACGTCATTTTGTGACTTGAAACCTGCCGTCCGCACGCGCAGAACGAAACTATGTTAGTTTTACACCATCTCAATAATTCACGCTCACAGCGAATAATTTGGCTCCTTGAAGAACTGGGAACGCCATATGAAATCAAATATTATAAGCGGGACACAGACACGAACCGCGCCCCAGCCGAACTGAAAGCCGTACATCAGCTCGGGAAAAGCCCGGTTATTGAGGACGGCGACCTCATTATTGCCGAAACGGGCGCTATCATTGTCTATCTCCTAGATAAATTTGGCGATGGGAAGTTACGTCCCCAAAAGGGTACACAAGAATATGTCGACTATGTGCACTTCCTGCATTTCGCCGAAGGCTCGGCCATGTTGCCGCTTCTGCTCTCTCTCTACACAGGATATTTGGGCGATGCGGCGGCCCCTATTCAGCCGATGATTATGGCGGAGATAAAAGCCATTTTGGATTATTGCGAATATCATCTCATCAGCAAGACCTGGTTCGCAGGCGATGAAATGACGGGTGCTGATATTCAGATGATATTCCCGCTAGAAGCTGCCAAAGCGCGGGGACGCCTAAAGGGCTATGAGGCGTGTAATGAGTATGTAGACCGCATACATAAGCTTCCCGCTTACTTACGCGCGCTCGAAAAAGGCGGGACCTACGCCTACGGCCCGAAGTAAGGCGCCCCTTCCAATGAAAGCTAAAGTCTTTCACCTCGCTGCGCCCATTAAGGACATTGAAGAAACGCGCGCCTTTTACGGCGGGCTCTTGGGCTGCGCGCAAGGACGCGAGGCCGAGCGCTGGATTGATTTTGATTTCTTTGGTCATCAGGTGAGTTTCCATTTGGCTGATACCGACCACTCTAATGACCCAACTAATATCGTGGACGGAAAAAATGTGCCCGTCCGCCATTTCGGCGCCGTGCTGGACTGGGCGGATTGGCACAGCCTCGCCGACACGCTTCGCGCCGCTGACACTGATTTCATCATTGAACCTTATATTCGGTTCAAAGGCGAGACGGGCGAACAAGCGACGATGTTCTTTTTAGACCCAAGCGGAAATGCGCTGGAGTTCAAGAGCTTCAAGGACCCGAGTCAGATTTTCGCGACTTAAAAATCAGAATGCTTAAACTTATAAGAGTTTTATTACGAACTAAGGTGGCAGGTTCCCTAATCAAGGCCCACTTGTTTATGTTATGCCTATTTTCTCTTGTGCCGTTTGCAGTTTCTCTATCAATAACTCCCCCTGTTGAACTCTTAATTTTTTGGACTTTTGCTTCAATTCAACTTCTCAGCATTCCTTTATTTTTCTGCTTATTTGGTCATCTAATCATGCTGAGAAATCTGTCTAAAAATGGAATTCATTCCAAGAATCATATTCCTTCACCTTCAGAATATGAGGCTCACTATGAAAATGAAATTTTGAGTGAACAAGTACCTTATATGCATCCCATCCAATGGATTATCCTGTTTGGTTCAACAATGTGTTGGATGGGAGTTATCGCTATGATTTGGGTTCTTTTCTAATTACATTTGCTTTTCTACACTCACCAATCCAAACTCCAATACGGGGGTTGTCGCTTTGACGAAATCAACAACCATTTGGACAATCCCGTCGCCTTTCCATTCATTGCGTTTCATAGGACGATGCACGGCAAAATTCTTCATCCGCAGCGCCCACGCGAGTTCATGGTCAGCGTGTTGGTTATAACCACGCGGCATATTTTTCAGCACATTCTCTTGGTCAAATGCGAGGCCCGCTTCCGACAGGCTCTCTACAACAGACTTAAATCCCTCAGGGTCCTTCAGCATATGGTCGCGAATAGCGCCCATACGTTTGGCATTTAGCCCCCATGAGCCAGCACCAAGCCGACCGCCCGTTGGGTCGAGCCGAAGATAAACAATCCCGCCCTGCTCATTCTTCATACCAGAGCGGGTCAGGGTCCCGCTGATATGGTGATTATAGGGCGATTTATCTTTGGCAAAACGCACGTCGCGGTTCAGGCGAAACATAGTTTGCTTCCCGCCTGACAAGCGGATGGAATGGTCCGAGAGTTCCTGCGTCAAACAATCCAGCAGGAAGGCAAAAGGGTCTCGGCAATGCTCGTCAATCTCCGCCTTATGGGCATGGTACCACTCGCGATTATTATTGCCGCGAAGCTCCTCGAGGAGTTTGAAAGAGCGCGCCGAGAACCCTATGCCCATATTTACAAATCCAGCGTCGGATTGATGAGGAATTTCTCGCCCGTTTTCTTCGCATTATAGCGGCGGACAATATCCGCATCGAGCGCTTCTGAGAGTGAAATCTCATCCGTGTAATGGCTCGCAAATGTCGTGTGTAGCTCATCCGACACGCGCTTGCGCAGGCGCACAGCCGTTTCCATACCCGCTTTGGCGAGGAAGTTCGGCAAGAGCCACCCACCCACGCCCCACGCCATACCATAGGCACGGTTGAGCACGGTCGGCGTAAAATCGAGGCTCCCATAGAGATAGACCTGCTTATGCGCGACAGAGCCATAAATCGAATAGGCGCCCGGCGTGCGCGCGGCAGCCGCTTCCATCGCGAGGAGAATTTTCGACGCCATATCGCCGCCGCCAATCGCGTCAAAACCGAGAGTTGCGCCTGTTTCGTGAATAGCGTCCGTCAGTTGAAGTTGGAAATCATCATCGCTGGAATTGACGACATATTTCGCGCCGAGGTCTTTGAGGATTTCGACCTGTTCGGATTTGCGGACAATATTGACAATATCAATGCCTTCGGACTGGCAGATACGGTTGAGCATTTGTCCCAAATTCGACGCTGCGGCCGTATGGACCAGCGCCGTATGGCCCTCGCCGCGCATAGTCTCAACAAAGCATAAAGCTGTCAGCGGATTGACGAAGCAAGACGCCCCATCGCGGGCTGAGGCGGTTTCAGGTAAGGGCAAAGCATTCATCGCAGGCACAGCGCGGTAGCCGCCATACATGCCGCCGCCCATAACGGCGACGCGCTTCCCAACGAGCGATTGCGCATAGTCATCGGATCCTGCCGCCACGACTGTGCCTGAACCCTCGTTGCCTACGGGTAGATCTTGGCCAAGGCGGGCTTTCATGCGGGCCAATCCACCTGGCGCGAGCGGCGCACGCAAGACGCGGTCTGCGCCCTCACCCGTTGATGTCGCTTTGGATAAATCGGCCCAGCCAAACATCACGCCGTGATCAGAGGGGTTAATGGGCGTCGCCTCGACTTTGACAATAATCTCATGCGGTTTTGGCTCTGGCATGTCGCGCTCGACGAGCTTTAATTCTAAACCTTCCGTGGTCACAGTGGAGAGCATTTGATGATAAGTCGTCATGGAATAAGCCTGTTATGATTTTCGTTGCGCCAGACGTGGGGCGCTCAAAGCCAGAGGTCAAGACAGGTCCATATGAATCCCAGACATGCGAAATTGTTTACGGAGCATCTGGGAACCGCCAAATGTTATTTCTAGACAGTTAGGACCGCCCGTAGGATCAGCACTCACGATGGAGTACCAAAAGAAAAGAAATGTTTTACGCAAGGCTGACCCTACGGCTGTGACGTTTTGGCAAACGGCCTCATTACTTCACCTGTCCACCGCTTATGCCGCGAGAACTCTCATTCTACCGTACACAGCAGCTTGAGGGCAGGCCCCGCTCACCAAGATAACGTGCGAAGTTATCATCCCAGGCACGTTTCACACACAGCCTCTCAAACCAGTAAAGTGACGTCTTACCTGTCCTTCGTTTGAGAGAACTTAATCAACATATCACAGGTTTTGAAAGCGTGGATTATTCTCTAATATTTTCACTTAAGTCTCTGAAATAAAATTACTTTACGACTTTTCAAAAAGCGGATTAATCTCAAAAGACTATTTTTGCTGCGCTCTAAATTCTGCTAATTCGCGCCGTAGGGCTCGCACTTCAAATAAAATATCTTCGCGCTCTTCTTCGGCTTCCTCATCATAATCCTTATGCATAGCTTCAATAATCACCGCGATCATAAGGTTCAAAACAACAAAGCTATTTATGGCGATGAAGCTGACGAAATAAAGCCAAGCGGAGGGTACATGTTCCATCACAGAGCGGGAGACATCGGGCCAGCCTTCCAAGGTCAGCACCGTAAACAGGGTGAATGCGGAGGCGTGAAGCGTGCCAAATAAATCAGGCGCCACCTCGGAATATAGGTTTTGACCAATCAAGGCGAAAACAAAGAGCATGAGCACCATCACCATAATCACGGAAGCAATGCCCGGAAGCGAGCGCAGAAAGGACTCAATGACTTTCCGCATGGACGGGATGTTGGTCACGATGCGTAGGGTTCGGAAGACACGAATAGCGCGGAAGGTCGAAATAGACGCGGCCATGCCGATGATACTGATGAGGATAACGGCGAAGTCGAATATATTCCAGCCATATGTGAAGAACCTGCCTCGGAAGGCATAGATTTTGAGCAGAAGCTCTGCGCAAAAGGCCGAGAATATCGAAATGTCTAGAACTTTTAGAACGCTAATAAGTAACGCATTGGGTTCGGTTTGGGCTTCAAGATAAGACAATAGCGCCAGCGTAATAGCAAAAATGACAATCAAACTCGTCAGGAATTGATCAAAGGCTTTGGACCGAAAGGCATCCCGCAGTTTTTTGCGAAAACTGAGATTTTCGTTATACGCGCCCTCGCCTAAATTAGCGGGAAGAGAGATATCGGAAAATATGTCAGCCATTCACACCCCTAGTCTTGGGTTGCGCATAGCAAAATAAACCAAAGAACGCGTTAATGCAGACAAGCAAGCCGCGGGTGTCTGCGGGCCTAATTATGCAGCGTTCAAAAACGAATATTGCAAATCTCTGCCGCGCCCATAAGGTGCGCTCAAGCCAATGAGGACCTCACAATGATAAAGCTCTATGACTGCACAACCGCGCCCAGCCCGCGCCGCACACGTATGTTTTTGGCAGAAAAAGGCATTGAATATGAGAACATTCAAATTGACCTGACGAAGGGCGAGCAAATGGGTGAGGCTTTTCGCAAGATCAATCCGGGATGTACCGTGCCGGCGCTGGTTACAGAAGACGGCAATGTCCTAACAGAGAACGCGGGCATTTCTGCCTATCTGGAGGCCCTTTATCCCGAACCTGCATTATTGGGGACAACCCCGCTGGAGAAGGCCGAAATCGCGACATGGAATTGGCGTTGCGAAATGAGCGGCCTGATGTCCGCCGCAGAAGCTTTGCGTAATAGCTCACCCGCCATGAAAGACCGCGCCCTGCCTGGCCCGCGAAATATTCCACAAATCCCTGAGCTTGCAGAGCGCGGCGTGATGAAGCTCGGCTGGTTTTTCAAGACGATGAACCGCCAGCTTTCCGCGAATGAATTTATCGCGGGCGACACCTATTCCGTCGCCGATATCACCGCGACCATCGTTGTGGATTTTGGACGCTGGGTGAAGGTCTATCCGCAAGAGGACCAAACCGCCCTTTTGGCGTGGCATGAACGTATGAAAGCCCGCCCGAATTATTCGGCCTAGATGCGCCCATGTTAGGAATGAATAAGAGCTATTCAGACAAAATATGGTTTCGGAAAGACTTTTGTGCTATCAAAACTGCATGGAAATGACTGAACCCACGGTATATTCATTCACGAAACAGCGGAGACGCCCCCTGAAGGCGTTGCGGCATTTTCGTGAGCTTATCCGAAATAAGGAAGATACGACCCAGGTCTTTCACGTCATTCAGGCCTTGAACGGCGATAGTTTCCAAAAGCAATTCGTCAAATTTGCGACTTCTGAAAAGGGCCGTAAACGTTTGGAAGAAAATATATATTTACCGCCGCTGCTTGATAATCATGACTGGCTACGCACCCTGCCCGATGACAGCTTTGGGCGCGCCTATCTCAATTTCATGGAGACGGAAGGCCTGACCGCGCAAGGGCTCGTCGACGAATATGCGGGGTCCAGCATTGACCGAGACTATGGCCACCCAGACATGAATATCTATGGCGACCGTCTGCGCGACACCCATGACATGCTGCATGTCCTAACGGGTTATGGGCGCGATGCGCTGGGTGAAGCCTCCGTGCTCGGGTTTAGTCACGCGCAACATGGCGGTCCCGGCGTTATCTTCATTGCTTACGGCGCAGCCTTAGAAATTCGCAAGACAGCCCCGAAAGGCGCGCCCGTTTTGAAGTCCGTCACGGAAGCCCGCAAAATCGGCAAAGCCGCGCAAGATATTGTCTATGAAGATGTGATGGCGCTGCTGCCCCTCCCGCTGGAAGAGGTTCGCGCGCGCTTGGGCATCACAATGCCAACCCACTATCACGAGGTTCACCGCATGATGCGCGACAAGGGCATTGACCCTTACGGCGTGATTGGCGCGCAGACAGCCGCCGCTTAAACCTTGACCGTCTCAAATTCTAATTTTTCATTGGCGAACATAAGTTTCGCCCGAATAATAGAGAAATACGCGCCTTGCAGACTTAGCTTACCCGCTTCGACCTTCTCGCGGATAAAGTCATATTTCATGAGATTATCTAGCGACTGACGCACCGTTTCCAGCTCCATCTCGAGCTGCATATTTTCCTCAGATACGCCGCTCTCTTTTAGGCGCGCATGGACGTGGTCAATTTGGCTCACCCACTTATTGACATAGCCGCCCTCTGGGTCATGGCCGAGCCCTGCGATACAGCCCTTAATGCCGCCGCAGCTTTCATGGCCCATAACGACAATCAATTCGACGCCCACGACCTCTACGGCAAATTCAATCGCCGCCGTTGTACCGTGGAAGCTCGTATTGGCATCAGGGGCTGGAACAAGATTGGCGACATTCCGCGCGACGAACATTTGCCCGGGATAGGCGTTGAAAATATCACTGGGGTCCACGCGGCTATCGATACAGCCGATGAGCAGGACTTTAGGCGATTGCCCTTTCGTCCCCAACTCCTCGTAAAGGTCTTTCTGGTTCTGATAGTCTCCAGCGCGAAAATCGCGATAGCCCTGAATCAGCTCTGCTTTCCAATCGTCCATATCGAATCTTTCCCTTACCCAGAAGCAGCTTCTATAAATGCCTTTACGCGCCAAGTCAGCGATACACGTTGACATATCGCAGTTTCACGGCGCATCTTATCCGCATGGCACATCCTATTCGCTATATCCCCAAGCCAGAGCTTCGCTGCCTCGCGAAACGCTCTGACCTTTGGGGTATTTGGCTCACGGTGCATGTGTGGGGCGTTATTGGCCTAGCTGTCGCCGCTTTTATTCTCTTTCCAACCCCTTGGGTATTTGTGGCCAGCTTCCTCATCATCGGCTCTCGTCAGCACGGCCTTGCGATACTCGCGCATGAAACGGCGCATGGCGTTATGTTTAAAAATAAAGCGCTGAATGAGTGGGTCGGGAAATATCTGCTGGCAGCGCCCTATGGTGGAGATTTGCTATCCTATCGGCATTATCATTTGAAACATCACCGCTATGCGCAATCCAAAGACGATCCTGACCTGCCGCTGTCGGCCAAATTCCCCACCACGAAATCAAGCCTGAGGCGTAAGTTCTTTCGAGACATAACAGGGCAAACCTTCCTGCGGTTGAAACTCGCCGCGTGGAAAATGCGAAACTCAAATGAGATTTTACCCGGCAGTGACGCCTTTCAGAAAAGCTCACCCCTTCCCTTTTGGGTTACGAATGCGTTCCTCTTTGGGGTGTTTATCGCAATTGGCCACCCGTGGCTTTATTTGACGCTCTGGCTGCTGCCTCTCTGGACATGGTTCTTTGTCTGCATCCGCCTTAGAAATATCGCCGAACATGGCATGACGAGCAATGACGACAACCCGCTCACCCATGCGCGGACAACACACGCCAATGTGATAGAGCGCCTCCTTTTCGCGCCCTATTGGGTGAACTATCACGTTGAACACCACGCCTATATGTTTGTGCCCTGCTACCGCCTCAAAGCGCTCCATAGCGCCATGGTCGAAGCGGGTCATGGCGACGAGATGGAAATACAGAATAATTACGCGGCGGTTTTAAAACTCGCAGCCGCCTAGGGGGATTATATGCAACGCTTAGCACTGGCTTCGGCTCTACTTTTGACGGCTTGTTCCGCGCAGGCCCAGCAAGATTATGGCCCGCCCTCAGAAGTGCAAAAGCTCTATGATATCGCTGTCGCCCCGTCCGCTGACCGTATTCGCGCAGACATCCAAACCCTCGTTGATTTTGGCACGCGGCATACTTTATCTGAGACGGAAAGCGACACGCGCGGGATTGGCGCAGCGCGGCGCTGGATATTCGAAGAATTTGAGAAAATCTCAGGCGAATGCGGCGGCTGTCTCGAGGTCATTTATGTGACCGACACAATCAGCGGAGAACGCCGCATCCCTGAGCCCACAGAGGTCGTCTCCGTTCTCGCCATTCAGCGCGGCACGCTCGACCCCAATCGCTATGTCATGATGAGCGGCGATATCGACAGCCGCGTGACCGACCCGCTCAACGGCACGGATGACAGCCCCGGCGCGAATGATAATGCTTCGGGCATGGCGGGCGCAATTGAAGCGGCGCGTATTCTGTCCAAACATAAATTTGCGGGCAGCATTATCTACGCAGGCTTATCGGGCGAAGAACAAGGGCTCTTCGGCGGAGAAATTGTTGCCGCCCACGCCCTCGAAGAAGGCTGGGAAATCAAAGGTGTTTTGAACAATGATATGATTTCCAATATCGCGGGCATCGACGGCGTCATAAATAATTCGACTGTGCGCGTTTTCTCCGAAGGGACACGCGCCAATGAAACACCCGAAGAAGCTCGCCGCCGCCGCTTTACGGGCGGCGAAGTCGACAGCCCCTCTCGCAATCTCGCGCGCTATGTGAAGGCGCAAGGCGATCAATATATCACAAATCTCGATATTATGATGGTCTACCGCCTCGACCGTTTCGGGCGCGGCGGCCATCACCGCCCCTTCAACCAAGTCGGCATCCCCGGCATCCGCATCATGGAAACCCACGAACATTACGACCGCCAGCATCAGGATTTGCGGACGGAGATTCACAGTGTAGATTTTACTCTTACCGACTTAGCAAAAGAAAAAGGCCTATCAAAATCTTTCATCGCAGACCAATTTGAATGGAAAATTGGGAGCGAAGGTTCAGAAAACATCATTGAGAATGCAAACAGTCCTACAAGAACTGATACATACGAAATTCAAGGCTTGCTAGAAGACTCTTTGGTCAAACTTCCTGATGGTTCATCTAAAGAGTTTATTCATCTTGCAAAAGTGAATCAAATTTCAGCAACAACCTTCGGCGACACGATGGAAGGCGTGGACGCCGCCTATGCGGCCAAGCTCACGGCCCTCAATGCTATCACTCTCGCGGGCATGGCGGGCGCGCCGCCTTTCCCCGCTAATGTAGAGGCCACAGGCGCAGTACAGCCTTCGGCCAAGCTCTCATGGGAAACACCGCCAAATGGGGGCAACCTTGCGGGTTACCGCGTGCATTGGCGCCTGACCACAGAACCCGAATGGACCCATTCACGCTTTATCGGCAAGGTCAATGAGTGGACCTTTGAGAACCTCGTCATTGATAATTATTTCTTTGGCGTAAGCGCCGTGGCGAAAGACGGCAGCGAAACGCCAGTTGTGTTTCCGGGGGCGGCTGGGCGGTTTTAAATGGATAAAAAACCTATGACCGAACCGCATAGCGGTTCGGCGCTCCTCTGCAATCGCCCTATTTGGACGATTGCGAGAGTTCCGCGTTCCCCTGTTAAGCGAAAAGGCATGATTTGCCTCTCCGTTTCTTGCATCCTCTAGTTCGAATCTGGAGCTATCACTATGACACTCAAATCTACCTTACTTTCGACAATCGCGGTGGCAGCCGCCAGCGCCATCGCCTTCACGGCCCTTGCTGCCAATGACACTGAGATGAAAAAAGAAAAAGATGAGGCGAAATGGGACGTCATGAACCCGCCCGGTGACAAACGCGACATCGAAATCAATGTCGACAATGGCACTTGGATGAGCCTTGATGTCTCCCCTGACGGGAAAACCATCGCCTTCGACCTTCTCGGCGATATTTACACTATGCCAGCCACGGGCGGCACAGCGACGAATATCTCTTCGGGCATGGCCTGGGAAATACAGCCGCGCTTCTCTCCCGACGGTAAACAGATTGCTTTTACCTCAGACCGCGCGGGCGGCGATAATATCTGGGTGATGGATGCAAACGGCGAGAATAAACGCCAAATCACAGAAGAAACCTTCCGCCTCATGAATAACCCGACGTGGTCGCCCGACGGCAAATATATTGCGGCAAAGAAGCACTTCACGACATCACGTTCTCTCGGCACGGGCGAGATTTGGCTCTATCACATAAAGGGCGGCAAAGGCGTTCAGCTGGTCAAAAAACCCTCCGAAGAACATCAAAAAGAATTAGGCGAGCCGATTTTCGCACCGGATGGAAAGTCGATATACTACACGCAAAACACCACCCCCGGCAGCCGTTTTATCTATGCGCAAAATAGCCATACCGAGCTTTTCCAAATCAAAGAATATGAGATTGAGACTGGCGAAATCTCGACAGCCGCGGGCGGCTATGGCGGCGCAGTGCGCGGTGCGCCCTCACCCGATGGATCGCACCTCGCCTATGTCAAACGCGTCAAAGCCAAATCAAAGCTATTTGTGAAGAACCTGACGTCTGGCGAAGAACATATGATTTTCGATGACCTTGACCAAGACATGCAAGAGACATGGGGCGTGCAGGGTATGTATCCCAATATGGATTGGTCGCCAGATGGCGGATCAATTTACTTTTGGGCCAAAGGTAAAATCCACAAAGTCAGCATCAAGAAAAATAGCACCACTAGCGATTGCGGCGGCTGCGGCCGAGTTGAAGAAATTCCGTTTAAGGTCAATGACACACGGACAATCATGGCACCCCCGCGTCCTGCCGTCGAGGTCGCCCCTGCCGAATTCACAACACAAATGCCGCGCTTCACACAGGTCAGCCCCGACGGAAAAACAGTCGTCTATGAAAGCTTGGGCAAGCTCTATCTGCGGGATGTAAAATCCAACAAAGTTAGGAAACTCACCAAACTTCCTGACGCCTTGCGTGAGCTTTATCCAAGCTGGTCACGCGACAGTAAGACAATCGCTTTTGCGACCTGGGATGACGCCGATTTGGGCGCTATCCACACCGTCAATGTGGCCTCTGGGAAAATCAAAACCCACACCAAAAAACCTGGCCATTATAAGCGCCCGCAACTCTCCCCAACTGGAGATTATCTCGTCTTCGAAAAAGGCGCTGGCGGGTTTATTACTGCGCCTGAATATTCTGATGACCCGGGGCTCTTTGTGATGGACACCGAGGATGGTGAAATGCGCCGTTTCGCCAAATCTGGATCATCCCCGCATTTCGGGGATGATGCGCTGCGCATCTATTTCTCTAAAAATATTGAGAGCCAAAACACCCTCGTCTCGACGAATCTGTTGGGTCACGACCAGCGTAAACATGCCTCGTCTAAATTTGCCCAGAGCTATCATGTCTCTCCAGACGGTTCGATGATTGCTTTCCGAGAAAACTATAATTTGCACCTCATGCCCGTGCTGAAAGGCCCGCAAAATGTTTCAGCCCTCAGAAAAACAACGGCTTTGCCTGTCGCTAAGGTCAGTCATGGCGGGGCAACCTATCCCAGCTGGAGCGAAGACAATAACCTCAACTGGACGCTTGGCCCGACACTATTCACGGTAGATGCCGATGAGGCGATGGAAGAAGATTTTGAGGCCCCGCGTACAGGTCTAGACCTTGCTCAAAAAGTCAAAACCGACACACCGAGAGGCATGGTCGCCCTGACCAATGCGCGCCTAATCACCATGGCAGGTGACGATGGCGGCATTATTGAAAATGGCACCATCCTGATTGAGGGCGATAGAATTGCCGCTATTGGCGAGAATATTGATATTGACGGCTCTGCCGAGGTTGTTGACCTAGACGGCAAAACCATTGTCCCGGGTTTCATCGAAGCGCATTATCATGGCCCGCAGGGTACAGATGAGCTCATCCCGCAGCAAAATTGGAAAACCCTCGCGACACTTGCGCTGGGCGTCACAACCGTCTTTGACCCGTCCAATCGCGCCAGCGAGATTTTTGCAGCCAGCGAGTATCAGCGCGCAGGCAAACTTGTAACCCCGCGGACCTATTCCACGGGAGAGATTATTTATGGCGCTAAAGCCCCGAGCTTCTTTGCCGATATTCAATCCGAAGAAGATGCGCAGGAACATGTCGCGCGGTTAAAAAACCAAGGCGCGCATGGCGTCAAAAATTATAACCAACCGCGGCGCGACCAACGTCAGCAAGTCGTCAAAGCCGGCCATGACAATAATCTGATTGTCGCGGCTGAAGGCGGCTCGCTCTACCACATGGATATGAGCCTCGTGGCCGATGGGAACACATCCCTTGAACATAACCTACCCGTCGCCGCGATTTATGATGATGTCGTGCAGATGTTCGGACAAAGCCAAGTCGCCTATACGCCGACGCTTTCCGTGACCTATGGCGGCGTGCGCGGCGAAGATTTCTATTATCAAGAGTCCAATGTCTGGGAGCACCCCATACTCTCCAAACATGTTCCGCCCCAAATGCTGCAAGCGCGTGCTGTACGCCGTCAAATGGTACCTGAAGAGGATTATGCCGACGACGAAGCGGGCGCAGGTGCGAAGAAGCTCATGGAGGCGGGCGTACCCGTCTCTATTGGCGGTCACGGTCAGCGCGAAGGCCTCGCGTCCCATTGGGAAATGTGGAGTTTTGCGCGCGGCGGGATGAGCAATCTCCAAGCGCTAAAGACTGCGACCACAGAACCTGCCCGTCATCTTGGGTTTGAGAATGACCTTGGCTCGCTAGAGGCAGGCAAACTCGCCGACCTCGTCATACTGTCCGAAAATCCGCTCGATGACATCCGCAACACGGATAAAGTGGAACATGTCATGCTAGGCGGACGTCTCTATGAAGCGGAAACGATGAATGAAGTTGTGACGGGCGATAAGAAACGCTTGCCGTATTTTTGGGAGTGATGAGTTTTTTGATCCTGTAAATCAAAAAATTCATTTCTAAAGCTTGGCCGCAGGCCAACTTCAAATCATCATACGAGCGGCGCGCCTAAAATGCGCGCCGCTTTAACCAATCCACCATCGCCTTATTCAACGCCTCGGGCGCATCCCACATCGCCCAATGACCGCAATCTGGAATTGTGACCTGTTCAAAGTCAGGGCACATTTTGACCATGGGTTTCGCGAGCTCTGGCGGGAGGAGTAAATCTCGCTCTGGGCTAATCATCAGTACAGGCTGGGTGATACGGTCGCTCATCCCCTCAGCAAGTTCCCAATTCACATCGATGTTGCGGTAGAGGTTCATGCCTGTCTCAAAGCCTGTACGCTGAAAGGCCTCTATGAAATGGCGGCGGTCTGCATCGGGTAGAACCACGCCTTTCAACGCGGGCGAACCCGACTTTAGAAAGGCTTCGAACTTCGACGGAATAAAGGTGAATTTTTCATCCACCACAGCGTTTGGCGGTGTCGAACGGAACATCAGACGGAAAAACCCATCTGGGTCTTTAGCAAACATCTCGGCGACCTGCGGGCCGCGGTCTCTGAATTCGATAAAGTAATGTTTCGCGCCAAAGCGCTTTTCAATAATCTTCAGCGGCGGTGCGGGCGCGCGGGCTGTATGCGGGACACAAATCCCAATGACCGCTTTAACGCGGTGCGCCATCATCCGCGCCGCATGCCAGACAATAGAGCCGCCCCAATCATGCCCGCAAATAACCGCCTCGCTATAGCCATAGGCGTCCAATACCGCTTCCATATCCCACACAAGCTGCGGCATGGCGTAGTGCACGGGGTCAGCGGGCGCGGAGGAACGGCCAAAGCCGCGTAAGTCATAAGCAATGACGCGATAGCCCGCCGCCGTAAGCGCTGGCACCGTATTCTTCCAACTATAGGCGATTTCAGGCCAGCCATGCACCAAGAGTATGGGCGGGCCGTCAATTGGTCCGTCAGAATAAGTCGCGATTTGAAAGGAATCGGAGGCAACGTAATGCGGCGTATCAAAATTCATAATGTCCTTATGGCCTGATTTTCGCGTCTTGCCACCTCAATTCAGGGCCCGAGAGGTGCAAATCTGCCCTTTACGACGGGCCTCAAACCCTCTAGAGAGCGCCCAACTTTCGAGCCTCGCAAGTTTTCGCGGGGCTTTTGGCTTTTGAAACATAGAAACGAGATAACCGAGCATGGTTGAGATTTACGTCCGTCAGAACAATGTAGACCAAGCGCTGCGTGCGCTTAAGAAAAAGATGCAAAATGAAGGCATCTTGCGCGAAATTAAAGCGCGTAAGCACTACGAAAAGCCTTCTGAGAAACGTGTACGTGAGCAACAAGAAGCCGTTCGCCGCGCCCGTAAATTAGCCCGCAAGCGCGCACAGGTCGAAGGCCTTATCCCTTCAAAGAAAAAGACGCGCCGCTAAGCGCCGCGCAAAAAAGCCAAATTCAAAAGCCATCTCTCTGAGGTGGCTTTTTTATTGCCTCCACCCATCAGATGGGCATGATTAGACTATGCCCGCTGCCCGCCGACATCTCTCAGAATATGAAATCCGCGACCTGCCCGCCGGATTTACGCGGAGCTTCGATATCCGCGCGGTGGAGCTAATTGACCGCCCGCATAATCCTTTTGCGAAAAATAAAATTCTATGCCGCGGCCCGCGCCTTTACTGGCAAGATCACCCGCGAGACTTCACACGCAAAGGTCTAATCATTAAATCCCTACTGGTGCATGAACTCTGCCATGTCTGGCAATATGAAACGGGACGACTAACCGCCTTTAGCTACCTTATAAATCCGCGAAATTGGGTCTATGCCTATGAGGTCCGCGCGGGCGCGAAATTTGATGATTACCCCACAGAAAAACAAGCCGATTTGCTGCAGGATTGGTATCTGGTTAATATGGGCGCGAAGCCCGTTCGCTATGACCCCAAGGGCGCAACTCCGACACAGCATTGGCTAAATGAAATCGTGCCCTTCGAGTGGAAAAGCCCGCGCGCTCTAGAAACGGGGGCTGAGCAAACCGTGTAGCCGTGGGTCAATCAAATCATAAGCTTCTTGGGTCATCCATTTCGGCATGGGAGCCCCCTTCAAAATTCCGGCTTTGATCGCAGCGGTCACATGGGACTCTACATTAGCAATCCGCGCATCATACCAAGCTTGGCGTTCAATTTGAATCGCCTCATCGGTTTTTCGGCCTACGCTAGCTTGCAATACATCCACGTCGCCTAAAATTTCAAAGACTGTTTTAATTTCGCCGATCACTTTCGCCGCGGCCTGTTTAGGGCAGACACAGACGGCGTCACTCCCGAACCGAACCCTGTCTCCTACGGGCAATGCGATATAGATCCGGCCCGCGATGAAGCCTAATTGTAGACCCGTATATCTGGGGTGCTGATCCATCTTCAAAAGGCGTTCCATGAAGTCCGGCGTCAAGAGGGCGCGGCTTTCGACTTGATCATTCGAATATACTTCGAACCTTTCCTCGAAAGCAGCATCTAAAAGGCCGACGCGTTTCATACCATCCACGGTTTTTAAATTCAGTCGACCATAATCATGCATGACAATTGTGCGTGAAAGAAAAGGTGTTTTGTGCGGCAGCGCTATCAGCAGTCCCTTAAAATCTGGCCTGTATGTCAAGCCGTCACCGTGAACGGCAGGCGGCTGGGCCGCCGCTTTTGCGATGACTTCATGTATGTCAAACTGTAAGTCCCGGAAACCACGACCAGATAAATGACCATCACATTTCCAAAGTTGACTCCGGCTAAGGATCATTTTTGCAGCCGACAATAAGTGTAACCCCGGAGGCGGAATCGACTTTCCGCGATACCGCCACTCAAAACTATCATATAGATAAGTTCGAAGCGCCTGCAGGTCAGACGGTTGTGCGCGCGAAAACCTCATGGCCCATGCTTATCAAATAGGCCTTAAAACTCAGTTTACATCTGACGTTATGAGTTTGGATCACTTTCTGCGCCGACCCGCGCACTTAAAGCCGCTGCCATAAAGTCATCTAGCTTCCCGTCGAGAACGCCATTCGTGTCAGAGGTCTCAACGCCTGTGCGAAGGTCTTTGACCATTTGATAGGGCTGTAGGACATAGCTTCGGATTTGATGCCCCCAGCCAATATCGGTTTTGCTATCGGCCAGTGATTGCGCCTCTTCCTCGCGTCTGCGCAGTTCTTCTTCATAAAGACGCGCGCGCAGCATATCCCACGCCTGCGCGCGGTTCTTGTGCTGGCTGCGGTCTGATTGACACTGCACGACAATACCAGACGGCTCATGGGTAATGCGCACAGCCGAGTCCGTTTTATTGACGTGCTGACCACCCGCCCCAGAGGCGCGATACGTATCGACGCGGCAATCACTTTCGTCGATATCAATTTCGATAGAGTCGTCAATTTCAGGGAAAACCCAAACCGAAGCAAAACTCGTATGGCGGCGCGCCGAACTATCGAAGGGCGAAATCCTAACAAGGCGGTGCACCCCCGATTCCGTCTTCATCCAGCCAAACGCATTCTCGCCCTTAATGCGCAGCGTAGCAGATTTAATCCCTGCCCCATCGCCGTCTTGCGCTTCCAAAAGCTCCGTCTTCATGCCGCGTGAATTCGCCCAGCGCATATACATGCGCAGGACCATCTCGGCCCAATCCTGCGCTTCGGTCCCGCCTGCGCCAGGATGGATTTCTACGAAACAATCATTGCCATCAGCCTCCCCGCTCATCAGGGCGAGAAGCTCGGCGGCAGCGGCAGCTTTTTTTGTTTTCGTAAGGGCCTCTGCGGCCGCGTCTAAAAGTTCGGTGTCCTCATCCATTTCCGCAAGTTCTGCGAGCTCGACATTTTCGGAGAGTTCAGTTTCAATTTTCGAAATCGCCTCAAAGCTTGATTCCAGCTTGGAGCGCTCTTGCATCAGTTTTTGCGCTTCCTGTGGTTTGTCCCACAGGGTTGGGTCCTCAGCTAGATTATTGAGTTCTGCCAGACGGCGTTCTGCGACATCCCAGTCAAAGACGCCTCCTCAGCAGCGCCACGGACTGCTGGATTTCAGTTTGCATCTGTAAAATATCAGCTCTCATAGTGGCGCTGATATGGCCCTAGTAAAGACCGTCGTCCAGCGCTTTTTCGACAGGTTTTTCCGGATCTGGTGTTACGTCCTCAGGCGTTGATGGCACAGGGGTTTGACGCCGAAGCGTTGGCGCAGTGGGCGTCTCTGTTTCGGGCGTCTCCACCTGCGGCGTATCTTGCACCTCAGGGCCTTCGGTTCCCTCAGCCTCTTCTTTTAAGGCATTTTCTGCCCGCTCTAGTATATCTGACAAGCCGCCCTCAGATTGACCTTCCGCGGCATCTGGCGTTTCGGCTCCCTCAGGCGCTTCGGCTTGCGCCGCAGCGTCGTCCGGACCAGTTTCGTTTGACGGCTCATCAACATCGTCATTCTCCGCGACAGGCAGCGAAGACCCGCCGAAAAAGCCGCCCAAGGAGTCGGTGCCAGAGCCCAATCGAATAGTGCGCGACAAACCGCCCACTGTCGGCTCGGTTCCAGGCTTAAAGGCTTCGAGGATAAATTCAGGTGCACCAATATAGGTTGGCTCCCCTGTTGTACGGTTTATCGGCGCAAGGGTGACACCATCCGGAATCCGGAACGGCACCTTGGATTGATTTTTCAAAACCGTCTCTAAAAAGTCTTTTACGATTGGCACGGCAGAACTTGACCCGGTTTCGCGGCCCATTTGTTCAGGCGTATCCATGCCGACATATACGCCAACAACGAGGTCAGGCGAGAA
>CALLBD010000008.1 GCA_938001915.1 uncultured Caulobacterales bacterium
TTGCCGATAGATTTCGACATTTTCTTACCTGCCTCATCGAGGACAAGCGCGTGAATATAGACATCGTCAAACGGCACTTCGTCCATGAACTGCAAGCCTTGCATCATCATCCGCGCGACCCAAAAGAAGATAATATCAAAACCCGTAACCAGCGTTGAGGTCGGGTAGAAGCGCTCTAGCTCTTCAGTTTTTTCTGGCCAACCGAGCGTAGAGAATGGCCAAAGGCCAGAGGAGAACCATGTGTCTAGGACGTCGGGGTCTCTGTCCACACGAATAAACGAAACAGCTTTCTCTTGATCACCGTTTGGATAATAGGTTTTGAAAGTCCTGCCTAAACCATCATCTTCCAGCAATGGTTTGCTGCCTGTTTCCAACTCATAACTTTTGATTGCTTCTAGGAACGTTTCATTATCGAAGAAAATTCTATCGTTCTTCCCATCAATCACCGGATTTGTCATTGACGGAATACAAAAGCGCAATTCCTCTTCAGCCTTATTTTCATCCTCATAGACCCAGATGTTCGCATCATCTGAACGTGGCCGGCCATAATCATCGAGATGAGGGAAATACCAAGCCGGTATTTGATGCCCCCACCAGAGTTGGCGAGAGATGCACCACGGCTGGATATTCTCCATCCAATGGTCATAGGTCTTTTTCCAATTCTCAGGGATGAAGCGGGTGGAGCCTTGGGGATTTCCTCCCCTCTCAGGGGAGGTGTCCTTAGCATCTTGAAAAGATGCTGGGGACGGAGGGGTAAGGTTATCTGAGGCATCTTTGGTGGACTCACCCCCTCTGCCCGTCCCTTCGGTCCGCGCATCTCCCCCTGAAGGGGGAGAAAATTCATGCCCCCGCTCAACGGCTTGCACCGCCTCGCCCGCGAGTTTCTCCGCGTCCACAAACCACTGGTCCGTCAACATGGGTTCAATCACGACGCCAGAGCGGTCCCCAACGGGCTGTTCGATTTTCAAATTTTCTGTTTCCGCGAGCAAGCCTGCTTCTTCGAATTTCGCGACCACGAGTTTCCGCGCTTTGACCGTAAAGAGGTC
Organism: uncultured Caulobacterales bacterium; assembly: GCA_938001915.1. GTDB lineage: Bacteria > Pseudomonadota > Alphaproteobacteria > Caulobacterales > Maricaulaceae > Litorimonas. The sequence continues at coordinate 1,047 of CALLBD010000008.1, forward strand.
ATGGAATTCGGACGGGATGCTTTCGAGCGGGAGGATATGTCCCCGCGTGTCGAGGATAGAAATCGGCGTGTGCCCCGCGCGCTTACCGACTTCATAATCATTGAAATCATGCGCAGGCGTAATCTTCACCGCGCCAGAGCCTTTTTCAGGATCCGCATAGTCATCCGCGACAATCGGAATACGGCGGCCAACGACGGGCAAGACAACTTCTTTGCCGACAAGCGGCGCATAGCGCTCATCCTCAGGATGCACCGCAACGCCCGTATCGCCGAGCATGGTTTCAGGACGCGATGTGGCGACCACAACATAATCACGCGTTTCATAGCCTGTGACATTACCGTCTTCATCCGTGATCGGATGCGCATAGGTCACGCCATCGGCGAGCGGGTAGCGCAAATGCCAATAGTGACCGTCGACCGTCTTGGTCTCAACTTCGAGATCAGAAATCGCGGTTTGGAAATGCGGGTCCCAATTCACGAGGCGTTTGTCGCGGTAAATCAGGCCATCATTATACATATCGACGAAAGCCTTTGTGACAGCATCGGCCATCTGCCCGCCTTCACGGTCGCCGAGCGTGAATTTCGACCGTGACCAATCGCAAGAACTGCCGAGGCGGCGGAGTTGCTGCTCAATCATGCCGCCACTTTCCGCTTTCCACGCCCAAACGTGATTGAGGAATTGCTCGCGCGTCATATTTTTGCGATATTTTTGCTCGGCGGCAAGTTTGCGCTCCACCACCATCTGCGTCGCAATACCCGCATGATCCATGCCAGGCTGCCAGAGAACAGCTTTGCCCTTCATCCGATTAAAGCGAATGAGGATATCCATAATTGTGTTATTCAGGGCGTGACCCATATGCAGGCTACCCGTCACATTGGGCGGCGGTATCACGATGGAATAATTATCGTCTTTTGTATCCGTAGGTTTGGCCGCGCGGGGTTTGAACGCGCCGCTGTCTTCCCACATTTTATAAATGCGCGCTTCGGCTTCCGTTGGATTAAATGACTTTTCGAGCATGATGGTCTCTAACTAACGCAAAACCCGTCCCTTAAACTAAGGGAACGGGCGAATTTATTGACGCAGTTAGTGCATTTTCTACTGAGTTACAACTCTATCGGAAAATGGGCAAATGAAGCCCAATTTCCTTTTCATTATAACAGAAATTGCACGGCCACGCCGTTAGCAATGTGAAGCGGAGCTTGCGGTCCTTTGAAGGGCTCTATTGCCCCTTGCTGATACGCTTAACTTCCTTCGCGACAGCGCGCTCAACGATACCTTTCAGGTTCGCGTCAAGCCATTCTTTGAGCATCGGACGCAGAGCATCTTGAACAAGGTCACCAATGCGCGGGCCGCGCTCATTGAAAATCGCTTTATCTTCTACGACTTGATTTAGTTCTGCGAAGGCGCCCGCCGTTGCGGCTTCGGTCACATCGTCCAAGATTGTGTCTGTTGGGACGGCTTTTACGGGCATTTCGGTCTCCGGGTTTGAAATAAGTTCTGGTTTAAGTTCAGTTTTTGGTTCAGGTGTTAGGTCAGCCGTTTCACCAGTTTCTGGCTCTTCGCTGGACGTTTTTGCGGCTATGGCGCCTATCCCTGCAATGGCGGCTAAGCCTGCTGCCGAGGCGGCAGGCGGCACACTTGCAGAGGTTTCGACGGCAGAGGTTTCGACGGCAATCGCGTCCGCTTCGGCCGCAGAGGCAATCTCACTCAGGCTTGGAATATCACTTGCAACAGCTTCTACCGCAGTTTCAACGATCTCTGGTTCACTTATAGTGAGGTCTGCATTCGCGGCGATATTTTCTTGTTCAGCCACCAGCACATCATCCAGAGAAGGAACCGCTTCAATTTCACTTGTATTTCCAACAATATCTTCCAGCGCTAGGTCGTCTGGATGGGTTTGAATTTCGTCATCAATAGCTTTGTCTAGGATTTCGCCCAAAATATCATCTTCGGTCTCGGTCTCAATCTCTTCTGAGGCCGTATCAATGGCAGCCTCAGCGGCGGTATCTTCAACGTCAGGAATAGAAAGAAGGGAGTCGAGCTCGTCATCTGTGTCAATGCTATCAGTATTTTCAGCTAGCAGAGCATCAAGTTCAGCCTCAATGTCCATGGCCTCCACATCAATTGCGTCTTCATCAAGCGCCTCTATTTCATCAAATACGGGCGCCTCAACCGCTTCGCTCGCATCAAGCCCGTCCGGATCATCTGATAAATCGGCCATTAGCGATTTCACAAGATCAAGATCTTCGGTTTCTCCAACGCCGGCAGGCTCTGACAGAGGCTCTGATACCAAATCTGTCTCTAGGGCTTCCTCTAATTCAATCTCCGGCACATCGGTTTCAGCCGCTTGGATTTCAGAGGCCGACTCTGACGGGGTCTTGTCATCGCCCAGTAGCCCATTCAATAATGCGTCAATATCATCTTCTTCTTCCACCGCGTCTGACCCTGCCGCGGCAAATTCAGTCGTGACGGCCTCAGTCTCAGCTTCAGCATAGGCGGAAATATCTTCAGAAAAATCTGGTGCTTCAGATGGCGCATCGGCGGCTAATTCAGGCACGAGTCCAAGTGGCTTGGCGGCTGAAACACTGTCTTCCGAACCAGTGTCCAGTGGGATTTCTTCATCCAATAGGGACAGAATGTCGTCGTCTACATCGGCAGGGCTCGCGTCAACCTCAAGCGTTTGATTATCAAATGTAGGGTTCTCTGCCTCTCCTGCCAAAACATCATCAAAGGCATTTAGGATGGCATCACCCTCATCCATATCAGCGGCCATAGGCTCCGCGTCTGAAGCTGCGCTTTCACCATCTAGGCCGGCTAGCACAGCATCAATATTTAAATCGACACTCTCACCTTCTGCCCTACCCAGACTTGCCTGGCCCATCTCTGATACACCCGAAGCGATCTCCTCAGGAGACTCCATAGCAACAGGCTCATCTTCCGAAATAATCTTTCGGATAGACGCCAGAATGTCTTCCATACTCGGGTCTGATCCATTGATATCATCCGAGGTCGTTGGTGTCTGTTCAGACATATATTTTTATCCCGCTCGAGCTAGATGTTGCACAATACATCATCAAGCTGTCCCCAAAAATCCTTTAATTCCCGATAATTGAGGATAAAACAACCCCTATAGCTTGTCCAGCGCGGCGTTTATTCAATCCACGGGAGAATCTACATAACTATAGTTTTTATCATTTTTTCCGTCGCCATCCGCGTCTAACAACGGGTCATAAGGCGGATTTGACGGTGGCTGGACGGGTTCAGTCAGGATATCCAGCCCGTTGCCATCATCCCATGTCTCAGGTTTTTGGTTATCTCCGGGCAGTTTTCGCCCCAACCGCTTCACGAAGCCAGGGGCATATTTGTCCAACTTTTCGGACAAACCTTGATAGCGAATAAGCGCCAAATTTTCGCTCGGGTTATACCCTTCAACCGGTAATTTTATCCCTTCGGCATCAAACACACCAATTGTCGAGAGCAATTGATAGGTTGCAACGCTCACATTTCGCTCCGCCTCAATGACTGAGAGCTGGGCATTTAGCGTTTCTTGCTCAGCATTTAGCACATCCAGCTGGTCTCGCGTCCCCACAGATTGCTCCAATGTTACCCCCTCGAAAGCCAGCTTCGCGGCGCTCACCTGCCTCTTGGCAGCTTGCAAGCTGGCACGGGCAGCCGTCAGTTGCGCCCATATTTGCGTCACGGCTTGGTCAATCGCCAATTCAGCATCTCTGGTTTCAAAAGCGAGCCGCGTTTTCGCATGCTCGGCCTGTCGCCGGCGCGAGGTATTCGCACCGCCCGAATATATCGGCACTGTCACCTGTGCCGTGATTGAGGCGGCATCAATGGAGCGAAGTTGCGAAAGCTGCTCGCGTTGCCGCGAAACCCCGCCCGATAAAGAGACGGTGGGCCGTCCAGCTGCCTTCGCCGCATCTATGGCCGCGCGGCCAGCGGCCTCATTAAAATAGGCACCAATCAAACGGGGATTATTTTCGCGCGCGGCCGCAATCGCGCTGGGCAAATTGGGCGGTAATTGATAAATGGGCGGCGCAGACAAAAGCGTGGCAGGGCGGCCGACAAATCTTGCAAAGCTGGCTTGAGAGACGGCAAGCTGCGCATTGGCCTGCGCAAGTCCCGCTTGCGCGAGCGCCAAACGCGACTCGGACTGCGCGATATCTGTTCGCGTTCCCGCCCCAACATCGAACCGCGCCGTGGCAGCCTCTAGCTGACGGGATAAAACCGTAACATTATTTCGGCGGATACGCGTCGCTTCCAAATCTCGGCGCACATCAACATAGGCGCTCGCCGCAGACAAAAAGAGATCATTTTCCTGCGCGCGTAAATTTTCTCGCGCCGCCAGTATAGACAGTTTCGCTTGCTCTTTTTGCGCTTTGACACGCCCGCCTTGATAGAGAGGTTGAATGATTTGCAGGCCAATTTCATTGGGGCGTCCTGTGACGCTAATATCATCTCCGCCTGCCGATATGGGACCACCATTGAACACGGCCGCGCCGCCGGGAAAATTCACGGCACTTTGTGAAATAGCGCCCGTCCCGCCAATCGTGGGACGACCCGCTGCGCGGGCTTGGACATAGGTCTCGTCAATCTCACGCAGACGCGCCCGTTCCGCCAACAGGCGCGGGTTATTTTCATAAACCGAGATCAGTGCCGTTTGCAGGTCTTCTGCTTCAGCGGGCGAGGCCATCACAGCCGCCCCCAAAAATACTGTTAAAAATATATGTCGTATCGACACGGCAAGGCTCCAATCGGATGTCTTATACACACTTAATACGAGTATGTCCTGCAAATTGGACTAGGTGAAGATAGCCGCACGCCCATACAGCAATGTATAGGCAAATCCATGGGGTTTCTGCGAGGTTTCGCGCGGGGGAGCCTAAAAAACAAAGGCCTCGGCAGGTTGAAAACCTGGCAGGTAAGGCGCGCTGGTATCAAAGGCCACAGTTTCGCCAATCGCATCCCCTGACTTTGTGAACACCGTCGCATTTCCCACAGGTCCATTTTGGATAATGCAGACAAGGCGGCCACCATTGGCCAATTGAGAGAACCAGCCCTGATGGACCGCAGGCAAGGCGGCACCAACAAAGATGACGTTGAAAGGCCCATGTTCTGCAGCGCCAGACTTCAAATCGCCTTGTACCACAGCGGCATTAGTAATATTCGCCTCGACCAGCAGTTCAGTGGCACGCGCGACCGCTGCCTCATCCGTTTCCAAACCAACGACCGTATCCGCGAGCTGCGCTAAAATTGCCGTCGAATAGCCGCGCCCACAGGCCAAATCCAAAATCACATCTTGCGCCTCAATGTCAGCTGCTTGGATCATTTTTGATAGATCACGCGGCGACAATAGCGTGCGTCCCTCGTCTGTTTCGACTTGGCAATCCGCATAGGCTAGGGCCAACCGAGCCGTCGGCACAAAACGTTCCCGCGCTGTGCTACGGAAGGCCCGCAAAACCGCAAGGTCTGTTACATCAGACGTACGGATTTGCGACTCAACCATCGCATCACGGGCTGCAGAAAAATTAGTCATATGCGCAGACTCACAAAAGAAGTGTTCCTATAGAGGCGCGCTATAGCGCTCAGCTGCAAAGACCGCAATCAGCTATTGCGGACATAGACGCATATGATTATAGCACCGCTTCCACCACGCGAGGTACCATGGCGGAGTGGTGACGCACCGGATTGCAAATCCGTGTACCCCGGTTCGATTCCGGGTGGTACCTCCAATTTCTCAAGACATTATACGCGTCGCAATGTCTTCGAACACATCCCCTATCGTGTTATATTTTGCCCCCATCGGGGATGTATCTCGCCAGATTAGCGACACCTGTCTTTGCGCAAGAGGATGATCTATTTGACGCACAATCAATTGCGGATCCCGCTTCGCCTCTGATATGGCATAGAGACTGGGAAGAACGGCAACACTTTCCCCCATTGAAGCCATTTGCCGAATGGCATCCAGAGACGTGCCTTGATACGCTCCCGATGTGGTCGCGCCTGCTATACCCGCGAGATTATTGACCACTATCGCAAATTTATGACCATAGCCCAGCGTTAAGAATTCACGGCCTTTCAACTCCGCTAACTCTATCGGGACTTTCTCCTTGGCTAGGGAGTCATCCGGCGCAACGCAGATATATATATTTTCTTTGACAATCTTATGGGAACGGGTTCCAGGATGATCTTCTGGCGTCGATATAATCATATCAAACCGGCCATCCGAGAGATGCGCTTCGAGATCCACCGTGCGTTCCTCCCGAACGGTTAACCGGAGCTCTGGGTAGGCTTCATGGAGTTTACGGGTCGCTTGCGGCAAAAGATATGGTCCAACGGTCGGCAGTACGCCAAGACGCACACGGCCGGCCAATGTTCCAGACGCCTCCCGCGCGATAGATTGTAAATCTTCGATTTGTCTCAGAATTATTCGCGCTCTGGCCACGACCTCTAGGCCCAATGGCGTCAAGAGGGTCCCTTTGCGGCCGCGCTCTACCAGCGATGCGCCAAGCTGAAACTCCATATCCTTCAGCTGGATTGATAGGCTGGGCTGGCTGACATGTGTCCGCTTGGCGGCTTCACTCATGGTGCCCGCCTCGGCAATTGCGACCAAATATTGGAGTTGTCGTAGGCTAGGTTTCATAGAAATAGTTTATATAAATTTTATCTATGACACAAATAGTATCTTTATATTTTAACTATGAGACACACATACCTATATCCAGGGTGCGCTAACAAAGGAGAAAAAAATGTTTCGCGTCATTCAAAGTCAAACACGTCCACAAAACTTTAATTCCTCTCTGGGCCATCGTTCAGCCGAAGACCGCCTTGTTAGAAAAAAGTCCAAGCAAGTATCGACCTCCCTGGTCACCCCGAGCGGCGTTGCAAACTCTTTAAGACGCCGTCGCCGTTCGCGAAGACTAGCAGGCGCCTCTGCGGCCAATCTTCGTTCCACTTGGTTTTAGCAAACGCCCCCCACGAGGCTTTCGGCATGAGTTATGAGATGACATCTTTTCCCTCCCTCTCAAATGATGTCGCGGCAAACAGGCGTGCTCCCCGCGCTCAAAGCCGCTCAGAAACTCATGCCGATAGGCTCAAGCTGAACGTTCAACACTCGCCCCATAATCTTATGGAGACTGAATATGACTACCTTGAAAACCACCGCTCGGAAGATGAAAGCCGAGCTCACTCTCATGGCCCTCATCGTGACCTTGTGCATATCGGCCAATGCCTAGGTCTAGGCCGCGTAGAGACCCATCTCAATCGCGCCAGGTTCCATTTCGACCAAGATAATATCGACGAAGGGACAGCTGAACTCATTGCCGCAGCGAAGCGGATGAATAAGCACCAAGCGATGGTCAGCCATGCGTTTGCTCAAGCTATTTCTCGGCTAACGACTCGTGGAAATTTATCGACACCCCCGCATCGCAGAGCGCTTTGTCTCATCAGGACCCGCAAGGCATTTAGGCTCTAAATTTCAGGCTCTAAAGTTCACACTTTTGACCCTTAACCCCCGCCCGGTTTTCTGCCGGGTTTTATAATTTTTATTGGAAAATTTTATGACCCGCGTTGTAACTAAAATACAAGATTTCCTGAGGCTTGAGACCTCTGCTGGCCTCATTCTCATGGCAGTGGCCTTATTAGCCCTGATTGCGAATAACTCGCCCCTCGCGGGTTTTTATTCCGGGTTTTTGTCGACTCCCGTCGAAATTCAATTCGGCAGCTTTGAAATTGCTAAACCGCTTTTGCTCTGGATCAATGATGGTTTGATGGCGATCTTCTTTTTCCTTGTTGGACTAGAGATAAAAAAAGAAGTTTTAGAGGGGGAATTATCAAGCTTTGATAAAGCGGCCTTACCTCTATTCGCAGCACTGGGCGGAATTTTAGGGCCTGCCGCCATTTACGTATTTCTCAATTGGAGCGACCCCGTTGCGATACAGGGCTGGGCTATTCCTGCAGCCACGGACATCGCTTTCGCCTTAGGCGTTCTGGCCCTAGTGGGGTCACGCGTGCCCGTCTCATTAAAGATCCTACTGCTTGCGGTTGCCATTATTGATGACCTTGCGGCCATTATCATCATTGCGTTGTTTTATACGCAAGACCTGTCCCTTTTCGCTTTGGGGTTAGGCGGCGTCGGGACGCTGGGTCTCATCGCGCTGAACCGGATGGGCGTTGTGCGCATCATACCATATGCGTTGATTGGTGTTTTTGTGTGGGCCTGCGTCCTAAAATCCGGAGTGCACGCGACATTGGCGGGCGTTGTGACGGCTCTGGCTATTCCGCTGAAGGGTAAAACACCGCAGGAAAGCTCGCCCTTACACCGCGCAGAACATGGGCTGCACATCTGGGTCGCATTTCTGATCCTTCCCCTATTTGCTTTTGCGAATGCCGGCGTGTCTCTAAAGGGTGTGAGCTTTGCGGATCTTCTTGCACCCCTGCCGCTGGGTATCGCACTTGGATTGTTCATCGGAAAACAATTTGGGGTTTTCTCATTTGCTTGGCTTGCTGTGAAGCTCGGCTTAGCTAAGCTCCCTAATGACGCAAATTGGGTGCAAGTCTACGGAATCGCCTGTTTAACTGGCGTTGGCTTTACCATGAGCCTGTTCATTGGAACTTTAGCTTTTGAGGGCGATGCGCTACTGAATGCCGTGCGACTCGGTGTTCTGATGGGCTCTTTCGCATCTGGACTGCTAGGTTACATCCTGCTCAGGGCTTCCTGCGTAGACACCAATCAGGCCTAATAGAAGCGCCGGCTTCACACTAGACTTTGGGCCGCGCGGCCCATGAGGGGACTCGCCATGAGTGAAACACAGAAACTAAAGAAGAATCTGACCCTGTTTGACGTCTATGCGATGTCAACAGGGGCGATGTTCAGCTCAGGCCTCTTCCTTCTTCCCGGCATCGCGGCCTCTTATACGGGTAATTCAGTTTATCTTGCCTATTTATTGGCGGGGTTTCTCATCCTGCCCGCGATGTATTGTATGGCGGAACTCTCAACCGCCATGCCGAAAGCTGGCGGCACATATTATTTCCTCGACCGCGCGATGGGTCCGCTTATGGGGACGATCGGCGGCCTAGGCTCTTGGGTAGCCGTGGTGTTCAAAAGCGCCTTCGCCCTCGTTGGCATGGGGGCATATTTGGGCATTTATCTTGATTTGCCTTTCACAGTCACGGCGATACTACTCACCATCGCCTTCGGGGCCATCAATATATTCGGCGCCAAAGAGACAACCTTACTTCAACGTATCTTGGTGACTACGCTCGTCGTTATTCTTGTCGGATTTTGTTTTTTCGGGTTTAAGGCCTCAGGCTTATCAAATGTGTTCAACCCCGCCAATGGTCACGGAGATTTCTTCAAATCGGGCTTGCTCGGATTTGTCTCAACTATCGGTCTTGTTTTCGTGTCCTATGCGGGCCTAACAAAAGTTGCCAGTGTTGCGGAAGAGGTGCAAAATCCCGATCGAAATATTCCGTTGGGGATGACATTATCACTCCTCACGGCAACTGTTATTTACACGTTAGGGACGCTCATACTCATCAAAATTTTAGAGCCTCAGGCACTTTATGACAGTCTAACGCCTATTGCAGATGCTGGCCGGGTATTCATGAATGATTGGCCTTTTGATATCGGGGTCATCCTCATTGTCGTTGCTGCCATCGCCGCTTTCGCCTCAACGGGCAATGCCGGAATTATGTCCGCCTCGCGCTACCCCTATGCCATGGCAAAAGACAGGTTGGTTCCAGAAAAGCTATCAGGGATTGGAAAATTTGGCACACCAACCATCGCCATAATCGTGACCGTCTTCGCAATGATTGGCGTGCTCGCCTTGTTTGATGTTGCCTCTGTCGCGAAGCTGGCATCAGCTTTTCAACTGCTCCTTTTCGGCCTTGTCTGCGTTGCGGTTATTGTGATGCGAGAGTCGCGTATTGTTAGCTACAAACCTGGTTTCAAAGCGCCTTTTTATCCGTGGCTTCAAATCACCGGCATATTGATTTCATTTTGGCTCATTATTGAAATGGGAATCCTAGCGATTGCTTTCACAGGCATGGTGACGATTGGATGCGTGCTTTGGTATCAGTTTTATGGCGCAAAGCGCACAGAACGCCGCGGCGCAATTTTTCATATTCATCAACGTCTCGGCCAGCAACGCTATGAGGGATTAGAGCGCGAACTCATGACTATCATTCATGACCGCACGCAAGCTGAGAACCTGTCTTACGAGGCCGTGATTGCTCGCAGCGTTATGATGGATTTTCGTTATGGGATGTATGACCTCTCACAACTTCATGACATCATGATTGAACAATCCAGCAAGAATTTTGAAATAGATGACGAGATAATTAAAAGAGAGTTTTCGGAAGAAAACCTTCATCTCCGCCCGATCAACAAAGGGGTATTTATTACATATCAAAGCGTGAGTGACATCGACCAACCCGAGCTTTTTGTCCTGCGGTTTGGGCCCCAAGCCAAACTTAGCCTACCACAGGCACAGGACGCACATACGCTCATGTTTTTGCTTACACCCAACAAGCCCGTCGGGCTTGACCTCAGATTAGCCGGACATCTTGCCGAAGTTGTGCAAAGCGATCATTTCGACACGCGGTGGCTGTCCGCGAAGACGGATAAAGAGATGAATGAAGTCCTTATGCGGGATGACCATTTCCTTCATGGCCCCGTCACCTCCTTTCCCGCGCTAGCCAGTCAGGTTGGCAAAACAATCAGCGAGGTTGAAATCGCGGATTCTTGTTTGATTGCCCTTATTGAGCGCGGCGGACAAGTCATGGCAGCTACGCCTGATACGCGTCTCCTCGACGGGGATGAGGTCGCGATCATTGGCGAACCTGACGATTTAGCCCGCCTTCAGCGTAAGCCAGGAACAGCCAGCTAAATGTCACTTGACCTGGCGCTGTCGACGATTTTATCACCCATTGTCCTTTTCTTTGTTCTAGGGCTAGGGGCCGCGCTTTTACGCTCACAAATGAGCGTACCCGAAGCTTTTGCAAAAGGTCTTGCCATTTATTTAATGATGGCGATTGGCCTTAAAGGCGGCGTTGAAATGTCTAAGGCCTCGCTGGGTCCAGATATTTTCATCTTAGCGGGCGCAGCCCTGCTTCTCTCCTTCTTACTTCCCTTCTTAGCTTATTATACGCTGAGACTGTCCAGCAAAATGGACCGTATCAATGCCGCCGCTACGGCGGGACATTACGGATCTATTTCCATCGTAACCTTCGTCGCCGCCACGCAAGCGCTCCAGTTGGCGGGTATTTTATCATCAGGGTATATGGTCGCCATCGCGGCCTTAATGGAAGTCCCCGCTATTATATCAGCGCTTTTACTGGCGCGGCGCGGCCTGAAGAAAAATGGCGAAGTCGCAGGGTCAGAAAAAGGCGAGCTTTTCCGCGAGGTAATGCTGAATGCCTCTGTCGTTGTCCTTGTGGGTTCGCTTTTAATTGGATGGATGACGGGGGAGACGGGCATGGAAAAAATATCCCCCTTCTTCGTCACGCCATTCCAAGGCGTCCTTTGCCTGTTCTTGCTCGATATGGGCCTATCGGCGGGACGGGGCCTCCGCCAAGGGTGGCGCGATTTGAACTTTGGCGCGCTGAGTTTTGGAATATATATGCCCCTGCTGAGCGCTGCGATTACAGCAATTCTCTGCAAGGCGCTTTCCATGAGCCTAGGCGACACGGCCCTTCTAATTACCCTCGCCGCCTCCGCCTCATATATCGCGGTCCCCGCCGCCATGCGCCTCGCCTTGCCCAAGGCAAAACCTTCAATTTATCTCACCTTATCCCTTGGCGTAACATTTCCCTTTAACCTAACGCTTGGTATTCCGCTTTACATATTGCTGGCGCAATGGGTGGCGTCTTAGGAAATCATATGTTCAACAAAAAACGTATCGAATTGATTATTGAAAAACCGGCTTTCAAACGCGCTTGTCGTGTTTTTGAGGAATGCGGTGTGACAGGATACACAGCCCTGCCCTGTATGGCGGGTTATGGAAATGGTAAGCGGTGGCAGCGCGGGACAGACCTTTCAGCCAGTCGCGATATGGTCATGGTCGTTTCGATTTTTGATGAGAACCTACTTCCTAAAATAACCGAGCAATTAGAGAACTTGATAGGCTCTCACATAGGCGTCCTTAGCGTATCCGATGTTAAGGTCATCCGAGATGACAAATTCTGAGGACTGACAATATTTTGGTTAGCCGGTTAGTTTGCTATTCTCTCGGCCAACCAGGCTTCAATCGCACCCTTATTGAACAGAGAATTTTCGAAGGCGGGTTGAAGCTCGCTTTGCAGGGCTTCCCACTCGTATGTGGCCGCACCTAACGGCGGCTCGGTGTGTTTTGCCGTATTTAATTTTTGAGAAATTGAGACGAGCGACGCCTGCACTTTGGGCGAATAGGGCAAACGATCATGCAAACGCCCAAGCTCAATGCGCAGGGCCCCCATCATAAAGCGCTGCCCCTCAGCCGAGAGCGGTTCCGACTGAAGCGCCGTGAAACTCTCACTGATAACGCGCAAGTTAAAGGTCCATAAGTCCGCATCGGCGATTGTCGGCGTGTCGCAAAACGCGTCGTCCAATGAACGGATATAAGACAGCAAAGCGGCTTCAACATCGGGCACGGGTTCTGGCCCGGCGAATTCTTTGGTGATCAAGCGGCGGACGAATATATTGAGCTCATCTGTCTTATCGCTAAAACTCACGGTCTCAACCTCATCGGATAAAGACGGGATAGGAACGGGGTTGAAAATTTCATCGCCAAGCTCCTCACTAAAGTGAAAGCTCGTGACGTCTGATGTGCCCGGTGCATCGGACAAACCGACAACAAAGAAATGAGGATTGGCTTGTCCTTGCGTGTGACAGGCTTGGCAGGTCAAGCCGCGCCGCGCCGCCTGCCCACCCAGAAGGAAGGGTGAACGGAAAGCCAAGCGACCAAATATATCTTGGGACGATGCCAGGCTTGGTAAACACTCGCGCGGTTCTTCGGATAGAATTGCAACTGTATCGGCATCGGGATGCATCCAGCGCAAAACTTCTGGGGCTGCGCTGGAGGTGAATAGGTTTGCCTCCCCGTTACATCCCGCGAGAAGGGCAAACAGGGACAAAGCCAAGGCTTTCCCGGTGAAAGACTGTAGGAAAACTCTCACCGGAAGACCGCTATGGGAGGGCGTCAAATATCCAGCCGCGAAGTTCGTTCTCTTCGATGCAGCCAAATGTACATATTTCTTCGAGCTTGGCGAGCTGATGTTTCGCCTTTTCCATGTCTCCGGTTTCCACATAAAGTTCGCCTAAATACTCATTGGCGCCTTTATGGTTGGGATCAACGTCGAGTGCGAGCGCATAATATGATTTAGCCACATCGTAATTACCAAGCTTGCGCTGTGTATATCCCATATATGTTGTAATATCCGGATGCGGACCAGCCACTGCCGAAGCGGCCTTGAGGTCATTAAACGCTTGTTGGTATTGACCATTATTAATGAGCGAAACCGAGGCGAAATATTGAGTTTCGGCTGTCTCAGCTTCGAATGGCATGAGGAAAGACGTTTTCTGTACGTCCCCATTCAATGCCGTTTGAATGGCGGCTTGGGCGGTTTTGATTCTAATGGAGTCCGTACAGTCACCACAGCTCGCCGCGCGTTCATTCAAATCTTCTTGAACTTTCTGCGCCTTTTCCACTTTCCCAGATTTAACATAGGCTTTTGCGAGCGCAGAGTAAGCTTCATAATAGCTTTCATCATATCTGACAGCGGATTTGAAGTAACGGGCGGCAGATTTGTGTTTTGCTTGACCTGTCTTTGCAACACCCATGTAATAATTAGTTGGCGCATGCCGTCTGGAGGCCTTAAGAACTTGCGCAAATTTTTTGTCCGCAGCTTTATACTCAGACGCCTGAAGAAATTCGATTCCAGCTTTATAGTCTTTAACGGGGTCATAATTGCTCGTCGCGATTGTATCCCCTCCAGCGGCGTTACCGCTCGAGCCCCCAAAACTACTGCCAGCGGCATAAACGGGCGTGATGGAAAGTAGTGTTGAAGCAAGAATAAGAGTCGTCAGTTTTAGTTTAGCCATGTCGTTGTCCTATGTCTGGGGTCGAGGTGTCCTTAAATGGGCGGGTTAGATGACATTCCGGTAAGATAAAGAGGCCTCACATTTCAAATGAAGCTCTTTCAAGTTTATGTGAGTTTTGTGGTAGGCCTCTAAAACTTCACCTAGGAGACAGCTCAGAAGTGTTTTAACATCCTTGTAAATCTTGGAGCCTAAACATGATGACATTCCGCCCAATCGCCCTCACCTTAATTTCCGCTATGGGCTTGGCCCTTACCTCATGTTCTCCAGGCTCTACGCCTGACGGTGAGGCCGACACACATATGGTTCAGAGCGTCATACCCGCCGAGCGCTTTTTTACCGCCGACCAATTTACTTACGCCAATCACCAAGAGGTTATCGTTAGCCATGCCGATTTAGATTTGGACGTGAATTTTAACCGCAAAGTTCTGGACGGCGCGGTTACACTGGCATTTGAGCGGCTCGCGCCCGAAGCACAAACACTGACCCTGGATACGAAAGATCTCCTTATTAAAGCCGTAGCCCTGCAAACGCAGGATGGCTGGACACCCGCAGATTACACCTTAGCTGATGCCGATCCTGTTTTGGGCTCCGCCATGACAATTAATATCGGGTCTGAGGCGTCTCAGCTTCGAATTATTTACGAGACAAGCCCAAGCGCGGAAGGCCTGCAGTGGCTATCGCCTGCGCAAACGGCGGGGAAAGAGAAGCCTTATCTCTTCTCACAAGCCCAAGCCATCCACGCACGGACTATGTTGCCGATACAAGACACGCCTGCCGTTCGCTTAACCTATTCTGCAAATTTGCGCGTACCCGAAGGTTTGTTGCCGCTCATGAGCGCCTCGCAAGACGGCCAGAGTGAGGATGGCAGCTATAGCTTCTCAATGCCGCAACCCATCCCGAGCTATCTGATTGCGATTGCGGTAGGTGATATTAAATTCAAAGCCATCAATGACACCATCGGCGTTTATGCCGAGGAATATATCCTCGACGCCTCCGCCGAAGAATTTGCAGAAACACCGCAAATGGAAGTCGTGAACACAGCGCTATACGGACCCTATCGTTGGGGCCGTTATGATTTAATCGTCCTGCCGCCGAGCTTCCCCTATGGCGGGATGGAGAACCCACGCCTTTCCTTTATGACGCCGACGCTCATCGCGGGCGATAAATCCCTGACCAATGTGGTTGCCCATGAGCTTGCGCATAGCTGGTCGGGTAATCTTGTGACCAATTCAAATTGGCGCGATGCGTGGTTGAATGAAGGTTTCACCAGCTACGTCGAAAATCGCGTGATGGAAGAACTTTATGGAGAGCGCCGCGCGGTGATGGAGCAAGTCCTTGATATGGAAGGTATGAAACGCGCTATCTCTGAGGCCAAGCGCCCAGAGCTAACCCATCTCAAACTCCCAGATGATATGGCACATCCCGATGAAGCTTTTACATTAGTTTCTTATATTAAAGGCGCGAACTTTCTCTTCTTCCTTGAAGACCGTTTTGGACGTGAGAAATTTGATCCTTTCCTAAGAAATTGGTTCAATGATTACGCCTTTGAAAGCGTCACTACCGAAGACTTCCTCAGCTTTCTGCATGAAAACCTGCATAAGGATAATCCAGATGCCCTCACCCGCGCCGAACTCGACGCATGGGTTTACGGCCCGGGATTACCTGACACGGCGCGTAAGCCAGTCTCAGATGCGTTTGATGAAGTGGCTGGCCTATCTGCCCGTTGGGAGAACGGCGAAATTTCAGCGTCGGGGCTCCCCACGAAAAACTGGTCAACGCATGAGTGGCTTCACTTCCTCAATGGCCTACCTGAATTGACGCGAGCGCAGTATAAAGACCTAGATGACGCTTTTAGTCTCACGGGGACACAAAACGCTGAGACAGCTTTCGCATGGTATATGCAAGCCATTAAAGGCGGCTATGAGGCGGCTTACCCTGCACTCGAAGAATTCTTGATGACAGTTGGACGCGGGAAATTCATATACCGTCTTTACGGCGCGCTCAAGGATAACGGCCAAGCCGAGATGGCGAACCGTATCTTTGCCGAAGCGAAAGCGGGATATCATCCCATCGCCCAACGCCGCATCAGCGCAACCTTATCGGAGTAATTGCCCGCGATTAGTGAAAGTCGCGGCTGGGGAATAATTTATTCGCTTGCTGGCGCGGGTGACGCGCACCGCCGCCGCCCGCATAATATCCCGTGATATTCCGCTTGGGTAAAATAGGTCTGTCCTTGGCGGGAGAAAGCCGGTTTCCAGGCGCCGTTTTGCCTGCGCGCTTCGCTTCTTTTGCAGGTATGGGCCGCCGCGCTTCATCCGCATTATCATGGCTGGGGTTGATATTGTCCCCTGCCGCGCCCGCATCGCCTAACGTGTCGAGCAAATAAGACATATCCGTAATGCGGTTGGCAATCACATGGCTGACAATGCCTTCGCGTTGCAACTTCCCGCGTATCTTTAGCAGCCTGCCAGTCATCACGGCGCGGCGCGCGCCTTCAAACATAGACGGCCAGACGACAATATTTGAAACGCCCGTGCCATCTTCTAGCGTCAGGAAAATCACGCCGCTCGCGGTGCCGGGTCGTTGCCGCGTTATGACAAGCCCGCAGACCTCAATGCGTCTACCATCAACTGTCTCGCGCAAATCTTTTGCAGGGCAGGTCTGGCCAATATCAGATTGCAGCAAAGTTACAGGATGTTCGCGCAAGGTCAGGCGCGTGCCGATATAATCTTCAAAGACCTCTTCGCGTAAATCCATGCGCAGCAAAGATGTGGTATTTTCCGGCAACCCTTCCCCTAAACACGCGAAGAGCGGCAACGGCCTTTCCCCGCCCAACCCTTTCACAGCCCAAAGCGCATCGCGGCGATTGAGGCCATGCGATGCAAAGGCATCAGCCTGTGCCAATTTAGACAAAGCGCTGCGATCTAATCCTGCCTTGCGCCAGACCGCATCAATAGAGCGGTAGCCATTCCCGCGCGCGGCGGATAACCAATGCCCATCTTCCTCGCGAAAGCCTTTGATTTGACGAAAGCCGAGCCGCACCGCGAGCTGCCCATCCCCCGCAGGTTCCAACACATTATCCCAATAGCTTTTCTCGACGCAAATCGGCCGCACAGGCACGCCGTGCTCGCGGGCATCCCGCACGATTTGTGCCGGCGCATAAAATCCCATGGGTTGAGCGTTTAATAGCGCGCAGCAAAACACCTCTGGATGATGGCATTTCAGCCAGCTTGACACATAGACCAGAAGCGCGAAACTCGCCGCATGGCTTTCGGGGAAACCATAGCCTGAAAAGCCTTCAAGCTGGCGAAAGACGGCGCAGGCGAAATCTTCATCATAGCCATTTTCAATACAGCCGAGAATAAAACGCTCTTTAAACTTTTGGATTGTTCCTGGCCCGCGCGCCGTTCCCAGCGCGCGGCGCAATTGGTCTGCCTCTGAGGGTGTGAAGCCTGCCGCAACAGAGGCAATCTGCATGGCTTGTTCTTGAAATAAAGGAATGCCAAGCGTCTTGCCTAAGACAGGTTTCAACGCCTCTGAGGGATAGACGACAGGCTCTTCGCCGCGGCGACGTTTGAGGTAAGGATGGACCATATCGCCTTGAATGGGGCCGGGACGAATGACAGCGACTTCGATGACAAGATCGTAAAATGTGCGCGGGCGCATACGCGGCAGGAAATTCATCTGTGCACGGCTTTCCACCTGAAAGACGCCGAGCGTATCGGCGATACAGAGCATGTCATAGACTTTGGGGTCTTCTTGCGGGACCGTCGCCAATGCGTATGCTTCACCTTTCCACGCCCCCAAAAGATGGAAGGCCTTTCGGATACAGGTCAACATACCGAGGGCGAGGACATCAATTTTCAACATCCCTATTTTATCAATATCATCCTTATCCCATTCGATGATGGTGCGGTCTGCCATGGCGGCGTTTTCAACGGGGCACATCTCATCGAGGCGGCCCGCTGTAATCACAAAGCCCCCGACATGTTGAGAGAGATGGCGCGGAAAGCCGATGATTTCATGGGTGAGCTCTAAGGTCTGGCGCAGACGTGGGTCAGCCGTATCAAGGCCCGCTGAGGCGACGCGTGCCTTGCCAAGTCCTCGGCTCGTGGTGCCCCAAACTTGAGAAGATAAAGCCGCGACAGCATCTTCAGATAACCCCATTGCCTTGCCGACTTCGCGAATTGCGGCACGACTTCGAAAGTGAATAACGGTCGAGCATATACCTGCCCGGTGGCGGCCATATTTCTGGTAGATATGTTGGATGACTTCTTCGCGGCGCTCATGCTCAAAATCGACATCAATATCGGGCGGCTCTCCGCGTACCTCGGAGATAAAGCGCTCAAACACCATTGAGATAGTTTCAGGCGAGGCCTCAGTAATCCCAAGGGCGTAGCACACGACGGAATTGGCTGCGCTGCCTCGCCCTTGGCAGAGAATATTCTGCGAGCGGGCAAAGGCGACAATATCATAAACGGTCAAAAAATACCTCGCATAATTAAGCGATTTAATAAGCTTAAGTTCCTTCACTACCATCGCCTGAACGCGCGGGGATAAGCCATCAGGATATCGCCATTTCAGACCCGCTTCTGTGAGGCGGCGCAGGCGCGCATCCGCATCTTCTCCATTTGTGACTTCATCAGGATATTCATATTTTAATTCATCAAGCGAGAAGGGACAGCGCTCTACAATCACTTGCGTATTCGCCATGGCCTCTGGATAGGCCTTAAATAAACGCCGCATTTCAAATTCAGATTTCAGGCGTGCTTCGGCATTGGGCTGAGCCAGACGGCCAAGTTGGTCGATTTTCACTTTCTCCCGCATACAAGATAGCACATCAGCCAATCGCCGCCGCTTTGCGCTATGCATAAGAACATGGCCCATACAGACTAGCGGCACGTCCAGAGCGCCCGACATCTGCTGTCGGGCTTTAAACCGCGCCGCATCCTCCCCGTCATAGGCAGGTTTTAAGGCCAGAAAAATATCTTCGCCAAAGGCGTTTTTTAACGCGGGAAGATGCTGAGCGCCTTCAATCAGAACGAAAACGCATTCCCCGCCCCACTCGACCACATCTTTAATTGTGAGATGACATTGCCCTTTTGAGGCACGGCGCTTGCCTCGCGTGAGCAAACGGCAGAGATTCCCATAGCCCTTACGTGTTTTCGGATAGGCCGTGAGTTCCGCACCATCTTGCAAAATCAACCGCACCGCGACGAGATAAGTCAGGCCCAGCTCTTTTGCCGCCGCATGACCGCGCACAATACCCGCAAAACTATTCGTATCCGCAATCGCAATGGCCGACAGACCCAATTCACCCGCGCGGACGATAAGTTCATCCGCATGGGAGGCCCCTTTGAGAAAGGTGAAATTCGAGATACAATTCAGCTCAGCATATCTCACGCGAAACGCCCCGCGATAAACCAATCGGGATGTTGCGAGCCCGGATAGGTCATGAGCCACAGACGCACACCTTCTTGCGTTTGTACGTGCCAATAATCTCGCACGGCTTGGCTTTCATTTTGCCACCATTCCGCCGTTAGGCGTTCAGGCCCTTTCGCGTCTTGTGTGGCGTAAACATCGCGCCGCCATTGAAAGCGTTTCGGCGGACGACCCGGGTCCAATGTTATCAAGCGTTCTGGCCGCTTAAACAGACGCAGAGGGCGTTTACGCGGCGCGGGCGCCCAAGAGACAGGCTCGCGCCGGTCCATAGCTTCGACATGCGTAAATTCCCGCTCTGGCAAATGGCTTTGCATCGGCATGAATTGGCGCACGCGATCAAACCCGAGGCGGTTACCAAGCGTTGAGATGATTTTAGATGTATCGTCCTCTGCTTGTTTATGCTGATCAAGGCTAATTTGGAACGGCTGAATGGGTTCCACATGGGCGGCTTCCAGCCGAAACCAATCTGCGCCAAATTCAATTTTCAACGCCTCCAAGGGCCGCGCAAATTGTTGCAAGACGGCAGGCTGTATATGGGTGGGCCGCGCGAAGCCAATATGGAGAACGTGGTCTCCCGTATCGACGCAGCGCACTGTTAAATAATAGCGCCGCGCGCCCTTGGCGTCTGACGCTAAGCGTTTGCATACGGATGCGGTCAAGCGCTCTAAAACGCCGAGTAAATCCGCTTGCAAACCAATCGGATCAGGCAGCGTCATGCGCGCCGCATAGATAGGCTCTGCCGCTTTAGGGGAAACGGGATCAGGGGAATGCCCCAGCGCCGCGGATAAGGATTGCGTCAGCGCGAGCCCAAAGCGCCGCGCCAATTCCGCGCGCCTAATCTCTGTGAGTTGGCCAATATTCTTCAGCCCCGTGCGCCGCAAATCAGAGGTGAGTTTTTGCGGGAGGCGTAAAGCCTCTAAGGGCATCGGGGTCAGCGCCGCGCTTGTCTTACCCGCCTGTGCAATCTCCACCTCCCCCTGACCAAACCGCGCCAGCGCCCAAGCCGCACCTTTTGTGTCGGCAATCCCAATACGCGCGGTAATCTGCATATCGGCAAGGCGCATGCGCGCATGAGCCGCCATATCCGCTTCCCCGCCGAATAAATGCGCGCAACCTGTAATATCAAGGAACAAACCCTCCGGCGCATCCAGCGCTACCCAAGGCGACAAACTATCGGCCCAGCGCCAAAGCGCGCGCAAGAGAGCGGCCTCGCGAACCGCATCGGATGGCTCGGTGAGAAGCTCAGGACAAATGGCGCGCGCATCGGGCAGAGACAAACCAGCGGATAAACCTGCGGCGATGGCGGCTTCACTGAGATGCGTTAGCCGCCACGCATTTTTAATCTCAGAAATAATCGCAAAGCACCCTGCTATGCGCGGGTCAGCTTTGCGGCGACGCAAATCAAGCGGCAGTTGCGGCAGCCAGATGGATAACACCCGCCTCATATGCGCCTCCGCTGATTTCAGATTTCACCCAGCTCATGCGCCAATTTCCGAGCTCGCCTTTACGGTTTTTGGTTAGGGATAAATCCCAAACCGCCGCGCCCGCACTGGACGCCGCACATCTCCAGCGCGTCTCACAGGCCGATGTATGGGCGCGGCCATGAATGAGAATAAGGCCAACTCCGCCGCCCTCTTCCGCCGCAATTTGCAGGCGGCGCGACTCGCGTAGATTTGGACCCTGAGACAGCTCGATAATCACGCATTGCGCGCAGCGCGCCCGCAGCGCTTGCTCGGCGGCCCAAAGGACTTCGCCGCGGCTCACACCTTCGGTCAAAATAACCCGCGCAGGATCGATGAAATCCTGCAAAGCTGTAGGCGCAAGCGAGCCAATATCGCGCGCCAAACCCGTCCAAATAATCGGCCCCGAGAGTTGAGAGGCGACTAAAACTGCAAACATATCGGCACTATCGCCCATCACCTCATGCACGCGACCCTTGGCCAAAGACACAGCCCCAGAGAGACAAAGCGACTCCCGCGCCTGCAATGTAAAAGACGCAAGCGTCCCCACATCACGGCGATTGATAATTTCACCGACGAACATAATGTTCCTATTTTGTTCTTATTCAGAACAGGGAGTCAAGTGAAAAGGAATTTAGTCCTAATATTATACTTTACGTACCCACTTTTTTATGCAATATAGTCTCCAGAACGGAGATTATGATGTCTATTTTGTCACAAAAGCAATTTCACTATGAGGATGCGGCCTATGAGTATGTCGAATCACATATCTGGCCGAACGGCGCGGTATGCCCTCATTGCGGCGAAAGCAAGCGGGTTAATAAGCTGAAAGGCAAGTCTACTCGTAAGGGTGTTCACAAGTGTTACGCTTGCCGTAAGCCTTTTACCGTGAAGATTGGCACCATCTTTGAGCATAGCCGCGTACCAATGCACTATTGGTTACAGGCTATCTACCTCATGACTTCCTCAAAGAAGGGTATCAGCACTCAACAGCTTCACCGCACCTTGGGCGTCACCCTTAAAACTGCGTGGTTTATGTCTCACCGTATTCGCGAAGCTATGCGTGATGGTGATTTGGACCGTCTAGGCGGTACTGGCGTTTATGTTGAGGCCGATGAAACCTATTTCGGAAACAAATCTGGCCCTGTCGAGATGTCACCGCGCCGTAAGGGGCGTCCCTACATCAAGAGCGGTAAAGCTGCTAAGAAGCGCGCAATCGTCTCTCTGGTTGAGCGTGGCGGACCTGTGCGTTCATTCCACGTCAAGCAAGCCAACAAAGAGAACGTCACTAAGATTGTTCGCGACAACATCCATCAAGAGAGTGTTTTGAACACCGATGAAAGCCGTCTTTACAAAGAAGTCGGCAAAGAGATGTTAGGGCATATGACTACTAAGCACAGTGCGGGTGAGTATGTGCGCGGCGGTGTTCATTCTAACACTGTTGAGAATTACTTCTCTGTCTTTAAGCGCGGCATGAAAGGCACTTACCAGCATTGCGCTGAAAAGCACTTACACCGCTACCTAGCAGAGTTTGATTTCCGCTATAACAATCGAGTGGGATTGGGCGTTGATGATACTGAGCGGGCTAAGAACGCCCTACGCGGTATCGTTGGGAAGCGCCTGACTTATCAAACGGCTAGTGCAGGGTAACGAAGCATATGGCATCGAAAAAGCCTCCAAATACCAACCCAGACGAAGAAACTGGCGATGGGTTAAAGTCCCAATCGAAGAAGAAAAAGATGACACCTGAAGAGCAATCCGCGCAGTTCATAAAGACTGCGCGGGAGCTTGAATGCGATGAAACAGGCTCTAGATTTAAGGAGTCTGTTAGAAAGATTTTAGGAGGTTGAGATAGCCCCTATAGCCAGCAGTCTTTTAGCTAACTCTGTATAATGAGGATTTTTATCTCCGTACTTTTTTAGGATGTAGCAGACCGTATCCGCAATTTGTATGCAATATGAATCCGTTTTTTCCACAAAATGCACCACATCTTTAATGGTCTTAATAGGTACGATGCTGCCCTCTAATCCTGCTGATCTAAGCGCACCTTCGCTTTTCAATCCTGACACCACTTTCTTTAACTTCTTTTTATGATGCTGATGATTTTCGGCTACTATAATGCAAACTTCGCCATGAGCTTCCGACAGCATATAATGGTCAATGTTTAATGCTGCTAAAGCAAAGGCGTGAACGTGACGGTTCTCTTTGGATAGACCCTCTTTATTTTCAGCTCCACCCCACACAATCTTAATGCTTAATCTTTCACATAAAGAAACGATAGATTCAGCAATTTCCATGCCCTTGTCTACAGACCACTTTCCTTCCTTCTTAAGGATTTTAAATGCCCCGTTTCCGTTTATGTAATCGACAGCATGCAGTGAGAAGGGTTTGTCTTCATTTTCCCACAGGTGCCTAGGTACCTTTTCGCAAACCATTCTTCCAAAACTAGATTCTAAGTCTGTCATTTGCCTGTCAGCATGAACAATTATGCCGCCAACAATAGTTATTGGGTCTTTTTCAACATGCGTTCCAGTCTCATCGAGATAAACAAATCGAGTCATTTTAACGCCAATCAATGGGTGCCCAGAAAGGCTCAGATTATAACTCATTTAGGAATACTCCCTTTTGCGTGGGTACGCAAAGTATAATAATGGGAATTTAGTCCTACATAGAGATGTGGATAGTCATATTAGGAAGGCGAGCGGCGGACACTTTAGACACTCGACGGCTCCGCACGCGGCTCAATAATTCCACATGGTGCCGTCTTCGAGACGGACGATCGGATGATAGCGGCGATCGAATTTATATTTTTTGGCTTCGGCCTCATCGAAATCTACGCCGAGACCGGGGGCGTCGCTAATATGGAACATGCCCTTTTCCATCTTATGGTCAGAGGGGAATAAAGCGTCGCATTCCGGCGTTCCTAGAACCAAATATTCTTGAATGCCAAAATTAGGCGCCCAAGCGTTTAGGTGGCCTTGCGCCGCCATGGAAATTGGCGAATGGCTTGGCGCGCCGTGGAAGCCCGTTCGGATATTATGCATCCCCGCCAAATCCACTATCCGCCGCACATGAGTAATGCCGCCCGCATAGGTGGCGGAGACGCGGATGAAATCAATCAGCTCTTCCTCAATCAGCGTTTTGCAATCCCATATAGAATTAAAGACCTCGCCAATCGCAATTGGTGTTGTCGTATGCTGCCGAATGAGCCGAAGCGCATGTTGGTCGTCCGCTGGCGTGGGGTCTTCCATCCAGAACAGATTATATTTTTCGATCTCTTTGCCAAAGGCTGCCGCTTCGCGCGGACGGAGGCGGTGATGCACATCATGAAGAAGTTTGAGCTCAGGGCCAAAACGCTCTCTCACGGCTTCGAAAACCTTTGGCATATAGTTGAGATATTTCTCAGAATCCCAAATTTCTTGGTCAGGAAGTTTGCCATATTCCGTGATGAAATGCTTCGAGTCTCCCCCTTTTCCCGTCGCATAGCCGCCCTCTGGCATGCCGGGAATGCCGCATTGTAAGCGCACGGCCTTATACCCTTCGGATTGATAATGCGCGACGGAGTCGAGCAAAGCCTCTAAATCCGTGCCGACCGCATGGGCATAGACCATCGCGCCGTCGCGGCTTTTTCCGCCCAAAAGCTGATAGACAGGCAGGCCCGCGAGTTTCCCTTTAATATCCCAAAGCGCCATATCCACCGCGCCAATCGCGGCCATCGCCACAGGCCCTCGGCGGAAATAGGCGCCGCGGTATAAATATTGCCAAATGTCTTCGCTTTTGCGCGGGTCCATCCCGAGAAGGCATGGGATGATATAATCTTTCAAA